>NZ_JACJDR010000020.1:0-72177 GCF_014163655.1 Pseudoalteromonas sp. SR45-1
AAAATTTAAGCTTTAGCCTTTTATCAGTTAGCTGATCCTGTTAGTATTTATCGTATTGATTAGTTTACTTTTATGTAAATTTATATTTACGTTATTTGTTTTTTAAGGTGGTATGAACGTGGCTGACATAAGTGATTTAGCACAGCTGAGAGAAGGTATAGATGAATGCGACGCACAACTTGTTGCCTTACTCGCTAAACGTAATGGTATTACGCAAAAAATTGGTGAGATAAAACAACAAACAGGCGCGCCTTTACATGCACCTAATCGTGAAGCAGAGCTATTAGCGGCAAGAAGGCAAGAAGCAATAAATCAAAATGTAAGCCCCGATCTCGTTGAAGATATACTAAGACGCATGATGCGAGAAGCCTATCAAAACCAACAAGCAAAACTTGCATGTGCAGCGCCAGAACTTTCGCCAATTGTTATTGTAGGTGGCCAAGGTGCTATGGGGCAGCTATTTGCTCAGCAGTTTATTCGCTCAGGTTACGAAGTTAAAGTTTTAGATAAAGATCAGCAAAACGATGCGCAAAATATTTTAAAAGGTGCCAAGCTGGTAATGATTAGCGTACCAATTAATGCATTGGACGCAGTAGTTGCTAAGTTACCTAAACTAGATGATGACTGTTTACTAGTTGATATTACATCGGTAAAGCAATCGCCTATTAAAGCACTAAAAGCTGCGCACAGTGGCCCTGTGGTGGGTTTGCATCCTATGTTTGGCCCTGACATATCACACTGGGTAAAACAAACAGTCGTTGTATGTGAAGGGCGAGAGCACCAAGCGGCAAAAGGCTTGTTACAGCAGTTACAAGTATGGGGTTGTCAGCTTGTTGAGCTTGATGCTAAAAAGCACGACGAAGCAATGCAAATTATTCAGGTAATGCGCCATTTAACAACATTTGTGTACGGACAGTTTTTAGCAAAACAAAGTCATACACTAGAAGAGTTACGTAGTTGCTCGTCACCTATTTATCAATTAGAGCTGATGATGGTAGGGCGTTTATTTGCACAGTCGCCGGAGTTGTACTCAGATATTATGTTAGCGCAATTCGATGATGTAGAGAGCCTGCTCGCACAGTACCAAGACACTTTTGCAAGTACATTGGAAAAATTAAAAGCAGGAGATAAAGCAGCGCTTATTGATTCTTTTGCGCAGGCGAAAGTTTACTTTTCTGATTCAACAGAGCACTTTTTAACACAAAGCCGAAGCTTATTAAATAAAGCGAATGATTCAAAAGTTTTAGACTAATACTCGTCACTTTTTACTAAAAAGGGCCGATATCGGCCCTTTTTAATTATGAAAGTGTGTATTAAGTATTAACGCTTACTGCCTGCAATGACTCGCTTTGATAGCAGCCTAAAATACGCACATATTGGGTGTGTTCTTTAAGTTCTTCTAGTGCTTCTTTTACTTGGCTATCAGCTAAGTTTGCTTCAAGATCTACATAAAATACTTCTTCCCACGGATTGCCCGGAGTTGGGCGCGACTCAAGTTTTACTAAATTAATCTTATGCTGTTTAAAAATCATCAACGCATCGGCTAGTGAGCCCGCTTGCTGTTTTGTCGACATGATTAAACTAGTTTTAGTTGGAATTTGGTTAGACACTTGCAGAGGTTTACGCGCAACAACAATAAAGCGGCTATGGTTTTCGCTTTGATTAGCAAGATTTGATTTGATGACTTCAAGGCCGACATTTTTTCCTGCTTGTGCAGAGCCAATTGCAGCACTATTTGGTGTGTTTAGAGCTGATTGTAATGCGCTTGATGTAGAGTCACAAGTTTCATGTTGTAAATCACCTAAGCCCTGTAAAAAACGGCTGCACTGTGCAAATGGTTGTGGATGTGCAAATACTTTTGTTAGTTGGCTAAGTTCAGTATCAGGGTTTGCGAGTAAGCAATGCTCTACACTGTGAGTGACTTCTCCAACAATAGAGACTTGTGCGTGCTGTAATAAGTCAAATACTTCGTTAATGCTACCAGAGCTTGTGTTTTCAATCGGTAATAAACCAAAATCAGCTTGGCCGTTTTCTACTTTACCTGTTATTTCGTCAAACGATGTACAGCCAATTTCAATTAATTTACCAGGGCGGCGACTAAAGTATTTATGACATGCAAGCTGGCTATAAGAACCCTGACCACCTAAGTAAGTTACACGGTGTGTTTCACTCAGTGCGTCTGGATTAAGGTTTTTTTGTAACATTGCTTGTTGGTGTAAAACTGAATCTTCCAAAATAGTTTGAAACACATTATTTACGTAGTAAGCATCTAAACCCAGTGACTTACCATAACCAATTAATTTCTCTAGAAGCGCGAGTTCACGTGCTTCATCGCGAATTGGCTTGTTGTTGGCGATTTTATATTCAACCACACCGTGGCTAATGCGACGACGTTTAGCTAATAACACGAGTAGGTCGGAGTCTATTTCATTTATATCGTGTCTTAGTGCATTTAATACATCATTTGTCATTTTGGTATCCTCATTCCAAAAGTAGGCTGTTATTACACAGCAAAAACAAAAAAGCCTCCCGGTTGGGAGGCTTTACTATTCGATTGATTTTATCTCACAAACAGGGAAGCCTCTTCTATATAAAGAAGCTAAAAAACGAAAAAAAAGTGCGAGAGATAAATATGTTCATACGGTTAATGTATGGAGAGTTGCCAACAATGTCAATAAAGATCTAAATAAGCTTAGGGTACTATTTATTTATCTTAGGTGATTATTATAGAAACTTTACAAATAATTTATAAATATGAATGCGGATCTGGTATATTTCGTTAACTGGTTCAAATAATAACAATTATTAATAATTAAGGTTGACCCGTGGTTTACAGACGGCCTCCATCTCGTTTTGGATTGAATTCTTTAAGTGTAAAACTTTCACTGCTTATATCTGCTATTTGTTTAATAGCAGGGGTATGTGCGGCTGCCTTAATGCTTAAATCTGAAGAGAAACAACTTGTTTTTGAAGAACATGAGGTGTTAAAAAGCTCTACAGATTTATTAGTGAAGCAGTTTAATGAGCGTATTAAAACAAAAATAAATATTGCTCAGCAAGCTAATAACGTAGTGACAGAGCAGCTTTTTCAATCTAATTCACCAATTAATTTAGGTAATAAATCACAGTTACAGTTTAATAGCGATGGTACGATTCGAAGTGCCTCGGCTGACGGATTATCAGCAGCATTTTTACCACAGCAAAATTACTCTCCTTTTTATAAACGCCTATTTAATGATTCTGAAATGTTATGGCGTATAATTTCTCCGACTCTGGTACATGACTTTTTTAACTTTTATTTAATTACCGATGACGATTTCATTCGTGTTTCTCCTCCAAACTGGGCATTAAATGCACCAGCCGAGTTTAGAGTTACGCAAGGTACAACGTATAAATATATTAAAAGTATGTTGGGGTCAGAGCGAGAGCCTGCATGGTCAAAAGTTTATTACGATACAGTATGGCGAAAGTGGGTTATTAGCTTACTAGTGCCGGTGTATGTTGATAACGAGTTTTTAGGTGTAACGGGAAGCGATATTTCCCTTAATAAACTTATTTCATTTTTACCTGTTGGCGATAAAGAAAAACACTTACTTGTATTTGATAGTAAAGGGCAATTGTTAGCCCATCCCAATCTAAACCCTGCATTATTAGCTGACTACGGTAGTGACAATAAAGCACTCGCTACTAACGAATTTGTAAACCCAGAACTGCAGTCAATTATTGACGATGCAATTGCGGTGAAGTTACCAGAATACGCCAATTCATTTGAACAAAATGATGAAGCTCACATTATTAATATCCGTAAAATTGATGATTTAGATTGGTACATAGGGGTTTATAAAAAACGTTCATCAACGTTATCTGCGTTACAAGATTTAAAACTGAAGTTTTTTGGACTCTTTATTTTATACGCAATATTAGTTGCCTTATTGCTGCATCAGGCGCTTTATCAACTAGTGCTTCGGCGTTTACATACTTTAGTTTATGCAGTAACAAGCTTTGGTAAAGGTCAGCTAACAACAGAGTTTCCGCCAGAAAACAAAGATGAGATTGGTACCCTTAATGGCTCATTTAGAGACATGACGGTAGAAATCCGCAAACTTATTGATGGTTTAAACCAAAGAATTACAGAAAAAGAAATTGCTGAAAAAGCAGCTAATCGTTTATCTAAAGCGGTCGCGTTCTCGGGCACTGGGGTTGTGATCACCGATGAAAATTTTGTCATTGAGTACGTAAACCCCAAAATGCTCGAAATGACAGGCTATCCAGAAAGCCATTTTAATAGAGCACCATTACTTAATATTATTGCCTCAGAAATGTCTATTTTAATTGAAGATATAGACATAGATTTACGCAGCCGTAATTACTGGCGCGGGGACACATTAATAGCTGGTTTAAACAAAGAGCCAATTTGGGTGTCTTTAAGTGTTTCGCCAATTCGTGAAGAGGGCGGTGAAATAACCAGTTATGTAGCATCAGCACAAGATATTTCGTTTGTAAAAGAAAGCCAGCGTAAAATGGAACAACTGGCTTACTTTGACACCCTTACGGGACTTGCCAACAGAACGTTTTTTAGAATGCAATTGCGTAAATCAATGGCATTAGCAGAGCGCGGGCATTATGCATTTGCTTTGTTTTACTTTGACTTAGACGAATTTAAGCGTATTAACGACACATTAGGGCACGATGCTGGCGATCAATTATTAATTGAAGTGGCAAACAGACTTAAAAAACGTTTACGAGCCGAGGACACCATAGCGCGCTTAGGTGGTGATGAATTTGCAGTGTTGCTCAGTGGTATAGAAAGCCAAGCTCACGCGGCTGATGTTGCCAATACAATTCAAAAAACACTGAACGTGCCCATAAAACTAGGTAGCAATGAAGTTATTGTCAGTGCAAGTATTGGTATAACTATGGCTCCTTACGATAGCTTAGAGGAAGATCAGTTACTCAAACATGCTGATTTGGCAATGTATGAGGCAAAAGCAAAAGGACGTAATACCTTCCACTTTTATAGCCAAGAATTAAACGCGGCCGCAAATGAGCGTTTATTTATCGAAAATGAGTTACGTATAGGGCTCAAAGAAAAGCAATTTGTAGTTTACTACCAACCTCAAGTTGATAGCCGTACTCATCAGGTCGTTGGTTATGAAGCGTTATTAAGATGGTTCCACCCAACTGAAGGCGCAATCCCTCCAGATAAATTTATTCCTATTGCAGAAGCGACAGGCCTTATAGTTGAATTAGGTGAATGGGTGCTTCAAGAGTCTTGTGATTTTGCCGTAAGATTGGCAGAACAAGGTCTAGAAAATAATATATCGATAAACTTATCGGCCCGCCAGTTTAAAGACTCAAGCTTAGTTACAACACTGAGCAAAATGATAATTAAGTCGGGTGTTTCAGCAAAGCGCCTTCATTTAGAGCTGACCGAAAGCATGCTAATGGGTAATGTAGAGGCAGCCATTACACAATTGCACGAGCTTAAAGCATTAGGTATATCTATTTCTATTGATGACTTTGGTACAGGTTATTCGTCGCTCAGTTACTTAAAACGGTTCCCGGTTGATATATTGAAAATTGACCGTTCATTTGTAAAAGATATCCCTGAGGATACAAATGATATGGAAATCACTGCAGCTATTATTGCGATGGCGCAAAAGTTAAAGCTAGACGTGGTCGCAGAAGGAGTTGAGACAATAGAGCAGATGCAGTTTTTACAAAATAATAATTGCTTCATTGTGCAAGGCTATTATTTTAGTAAGCCAATTGCTGAGCACGAACTACCGAATTTGTATGAAAGGTTAAATGAACTCGCAAATAGCGAAGTAACTAGTTAATAAAATTGCGGGTTAACCACCCGCAATTTTAACTTTAAATTTTAACGCTTCTAAAATGCCTTTTAGTTTATCTCGGTCATCACCTTGTACTTCAATAATGCCTTCTTTTACTGCGCCGCCTTGGCCCATTTTGCTTTTTATAGTTTTAGCTAACTTTTTTAAATCATGATCTTTTGGATCAATGCCAACAACTAGCATTACGCCTTTGCCTTTACGCCCTTTTGTTTGACGCTCAATGCGAATAAAACCATCTTTAAAAAGTTTAGCGTGCAACTCTTTTTCTGGTTTCGGCTGGTCAATGCGACCCGTACTAGTTGAATATACTAAGTGACTATCACTCATACCTTACCTTTGTGGATAAAAATGAATTAAATACTGGTGTAAATGATAGCAAATTTGAAGTTGTGTGTTTTTCTTTTTGCTAAATACTTTTAACAGGTTATATTTAGTTCAAAGGAAATATTATTGGAGTTTACTATGAGTTTAACTAAGAATGAATCAGTCGATGGCACTACATTAACAATACAAATTAAAGGTAAGTTTGATTTTAATTTAGTGCAATCGTTTCGCCAAGCTTATGCTCAAATGAGCGAAAAAACAGTAAAGGTTATTATCGATTTAAGAGAGACTGATTATATGGATAGTTCAGCACTTGGCATGTTACTTAACATGAAAAAAACCATTGATAGCCAAGTACAAACCATCGAAATAAGTAATTGCCAGCCTCAGCTTAGAAAAATCCTACAAATTTCACGTTTTGATAAAAAGTTTGATATTAGCTAATGATACATGTGTTGATTGTTGACGATCAGGCGCTCAATCGCATTTTACTAAGTAAAATGCTTGAGCAGGAAGGTTACAAAATTTCAGTGGCTTACAATGGGCTAGATGCACTTAATGTACTTAAAAGAGAGCAAATAGACATTGTTTTACTCGATGTATTAATGCCCGTAATGGATGGTTTTGAAGCAGCTGAAAAAATAAAGCAGCAGTATAGTGAAGTTTACTTACCGATTATTTTTATAACCTCCTTAGAAGATCAAGCAAGTTTTGAGCGGTGCCTCGCGTTAGGTGGCGATGACTTTATTCATAAACCATTTGAAAAAGTTATTTTGCATGCAAAAATTAAAGCACATAGCCGCACCAGAGAGCTAAGTAAAAAATCGAATCAACAAAAAAAACTGCTTGAATATCATC
Source organism: Pseudoalteromonas sp. SR45-1 (assembly GCF_014163655.1). NCBI lineage: Bacteria > Pseudomonadati > Pseudomonadota > Gammaproteobacteria > Alteromonadales > Pseudoalteromonadaceae > Pseudoalteromonas > Pseudoalteromonas sp. SR45-1. The sequence goes on from NZ_JACJDR010000020.1 coordinate 7,038, forward strand.
ACAATCAAATTGAACGTGAACACGAAATAATTGAGCATATTTTTAATAACTCATTAGAGAATCAAGGCAAGTTTAAAGAGTACCTCGATTTTAATTTATCGCCGGCGTCTATGTTTAACGGCGATATGTTTTTAGTGGCGCAAAGTCCAATAGGCAATCTGTATTGCATGTTGGGAGACTTTACAGGGCACGGCTTAGCGGCAGCTATTGGTGCATTACCTATCTCTCGTGTTTTTTATACTATGGTACAAAAAGGCATGGCGATTAATGACATTGCCTGTGAGCTAAATACACTGCTTTACAATCTCCTACCTGGACACATGTTTTGTGCTGCAACCATTATAGAGCTTAGTGCATCCGGTAAAAGTATTTCTGCATGGATGGGCGGCCTGCCAGATGCGTACCTAATAGATAAAGACGGTAATGTAAAACAAACATTAGAGTCGCAACATATGGCGCTGGGGATTTTAGACGACCAAGAATTTGAATATGAAGTTATTCACTTTGAAACGAATAGTAATACACGCCTAGTATTAGCAACCGACGGTATTATAGAAACAGCAAACAAAGAAGATACATTTTTTGGGGAAGAGCGTTTTTTACAAACCTTAAAAAGTAAATCGATGATTAGTAGCGAAGATATAGTGGCTGACGTTACTAAGTTTGCAGATGGCACTAAACAGCAAGACGATTTAAGCATTGTTTTACTAAACTGCCTGCCTTTAGTTCCTGAGGAGCAAGAGCGAGAAGCATTCTCTACTTTAGCGTTTAATTTATCTTTGAGTTTAAACTCAGAACAAATAAAAAAAACAGACCCCGTTTACGACGTTGTTAATATTTTAAGCAGTGTTGGGGGGCTAAATGCCCATCGTTCTAATATATTTTTACTGTTGTCTGAGGCTTATAACAATGCGCTTGATCATGGCGTACTAGGACTTAACTCAGAGATTAAAAAACAAGAAGACGGCTTTTTTCGATATTACGAACTAAGAGAGGCAGCTCTTGCTAAACTTACAGATGCTATGATTATTATTGATATGCGCTATTGCCCCGATACGCTCAGTTTATATTTCATTATTTGTGATTCAGGCCGAGGGTTTAGTAGTAAGCACGATGAGTTGGCAAAGGTTAATAATGAATTTGGTAGAGGGGTGTCTTTACTAGAAGAAATAGCCGAAAAAGTAACTTATAACGCCAGCGGTAACCAAGTTGAAATGTGCTACAAGTTGAGCTAGCTCTGCAAAAATATCCATGCTATTATTCTCGAAACTTTAGATGTATGGATGGCCAAATGATTTCTTCTTACCTAAAACAAGCACAACTAAGTGCTAATCCAGCTTTGATTTCAACAGAGCTTGAAAAGCTTGAGCTACATTTAGCAAACACAGCTTTGCCTAATGTATGTTGGGAGTATCAAATACCTGAGCTTGGCGAGGGCGGTGCGTGTAGTTTATTTGGTTACCTACAAGATGAGCCATTCAAATTAACTGATTATCTTAAAAATGATGAGCAAACACAGTTCAAGCTAGCTAATTTACAAAGTATTGTGAGCTACATTGAGCAACAAACAAGTGTTGATTGGTATGGTATTTATCAATCAACTAATACTAGTGAAGGTAAGCAACTATTAAAATTAGCTTATCATGGTGCGCCTAGTCGTCCGTTGTTCCCTTTAACGCAAGCATTTGCGGCAGGTAGTAATAACGTGCAGGTAGCGCTATCTCACAAGGGCCGTATTATTAATAACGTTGAAGAGTACTTATCACAAGGTGGTGAATACTACACATGCGATCCTAAAGTTAAATCAGAAACCTGCTTACCTTTATTTAATACACAAAATGAATGTGTTGGTATTGTAGATGCTGAAGCCTTTAAAAATGATTTTTTTGATGAAAAGACGCTTGCCGTTTTAATTGCATGTTGTATTAAAATTCCTCACTTTCTAGTGTAAATAACGCTAGTCAACATGATGTGCTTTTATGTTAAGCTTAGCTTAACAGCTAACCCCTAAATAACGATAAGAGATAGCCAATGTTCTCAGTATTAAAACCATTACCAACAGATCCTATTCTTGGCCTTATGGCGGCCTATAAACAAGATACAAACCCTAATAAAATTGATTTAGGTGTAGGTGTCTACAAAGATGAGCAAGGCAATACACCGGTTCTTAAAGCGGTTAAAAAAGCTGAAGCGTTTCGTCTTGAAAACGAAATGAGCAAATCTTACATTGGTTTAGCGGGTAACTTAGATTACTGCCAAAAGATGGAGCAGTTACTACTAGGCGAACATCAAGCATTGCTAGCAAATCGCGTACGTACTGCACAAGCGCCAGGTGGTACAGGCGCACTTCGCGTTGCAGCTGAATTTATTAAGCGTTGCAATGCAGATGCAACAGTATGGGTAACTAACCCAACATGGGCAAACCATATTAGCTTGTTTGAAGCTGCAGGCTTAACAGTAAAAGAATACCCGTATTACGATTACGAAAATAAAGACTTACTGTTTGATGAAATGATCAATACACTTAAACAAGTGCCTAAAGGTGATGTAGTTTTAGTGCATGCATGTTGTCATAACCCAAGCGGTATGGACTTAAACGAAACACAGTGGAACACAGTTGCCGAACTTGCAAAAGAAGTTGGCTTTACACCACTTGTTGATATTGCATACCAAGGCTTTGGTGCTTCACTTGAAGAAGATGCACGTGGCTTACGTATTTTAGCTGATGCAGTAGAAGAGCTAATTATTTGTTCTTCATGTTCTAAAAACTTTGGCTTATACCGCGAGCGTATTGGTGCATGTTCACTAATTGCAAAAGATAGCGCAACAGCAGATATTTCAAACTCTGTAATGCTAAGCGTTGTACGTAGTATTTACTCAATGCCGCCAGCGCATGGTGCTGATATTGTTAATACTATTTTAAGCAGTACAGAGCTTACACAATTATGGCACTCTGAGCTTGATGAAATGCGTAGCCGCATAAATGGCTTACGTAGCTTAATTAAAGAAAGCTTAGCAACTAAAGATATTGCGCAAGACTTCTCATTTATTGAACGCCAAAACGGTATGTTTTCTTTCTTAGGTATTAATAAAGAGCAAATTGCTCGCCTACAAAAAGAATATGGTATTTACATTGTAGGTTCTAGCCGCGTAAATGTTGCAGGTGTTAGCCAGTCAAATATTGAATACTTTTCAAATGCTGTAGCTGACGTTTGTAAATAAACGCAGTTAATATAAAAAAACCGCACATCTAATGATATGCGGTTTTTTATTATCTAAATTAATACAAAAAGCTTTAACCGATAGCTGGAATTAGCCCCGCCATTTGCATAAACTGCGCAGCAATAATCGTTATGCCACATATAGCTGCTATGCCAAGCCCAACATTCCCACTTTTAACTTTGTAGCCTGTTTTATTTGATGTTGTACGCTGTTTATAAACCATTGCTACGGGCAAAAATATTGCAAGTACGACAAGTGCTATTGCAGCGTAACCTAAAGCTATAATAAAGCCTTGAGGATAAAATAATGCAAAGCCAAGCGGCGGAATAAACGTAATTAAGGCCGTTTTAATTCGGTCTGTTTTATTGTCACCTTTTTTAAATGTATCAGCAAAAAAATCGAATAACCCTAAACTCACCCCTAAAAATGATGTCGCAAGTGCTAAATCAGCAAATAACTTAACGGCCGTTGCCACACTTGGGTTATGCGCAATACTTGCTACGCTTGATACAAAGCCACTAAGGCCTTGGCTGTTGAGTAAGTCAGCTTGGCTCATAATACCTTGGCTAAGTAGTTGCCAAAAAATATAAATGACTAAAGGCAGGGCGGCTCCAGCAATCATTACTTTGCGCAGTACTTTTATTTCTACACCAACATATTTAACAATTGAAGGAATAGAGCCATGAAAGCCAAACGAAGTAAATATAACCGGTATAGCCGAAAGGATTAACCCTTGCTCTACAGGCATCTCTAATAAATGCTTACCTTGTACATAAGGGGTTAGCATGTAAAACAAACTAGCTAATACAATAATTTTTATTGTAAATAACACTCTGTTTAGTTTATCTACCTTGCTAGTGCCCAGTGTTACCACACTTGCAATAATAACAGCGAGGATCACAGAGCCAAACTGTGGGGCTATATTTACATCAAAGCCTATATTTATACGCGCTTGAAGCTGTGCACCACCACCTGCTATATAAGCAGCGCATAAAGCGTAAAATAAAAAAACCATCGAAAAATTCGCGATGTATTGTCCGCGCTTTCCAAGCCATAATTTAGCCAACGTATTTAACGTTGCATCGCGTGGTGCATATTGGTGTAGCTCTAGCATGAGTAGTGCGGTGTAGGTCATTAGTAACCAGCTAGCAATTATTAATGCAAGTGCAGTACTAAACCCAAGCCCGGCAGATGCAATTGGCAATGCCAACATACCTGCACCAATAGTTGTGCCTGCAACAATTAACATGCTTCCAGTTGTTTTATTTTTAAGCACTTAATTACCTTAATTATTATTAATATACATGCACGATATAACTAGTTACTCAAATCTCAAATAGTTTTGTAATAAAAGAGCGGTATTAAAATGTAACCTACAATTTACAACTGTATTTATTAAGGACTTGTATGCATTTAAAAGTATTAAAATAGGGTGGTGAGGGTATAATTTTATATACGTTGGATTGCGTTATAAAACGCTAAGGATTGGCATGTGCCGGTAAAAGTATCGTATTTTTTTATGGTTCTCATTTGGTCTACTACACCACTGGGGATTGTGTGGAGCAGTGAAACAGTATCGCCAACGCTTGCTGTATTAATGCGTATGCTGGTGGGGTTGTTTTTAGGTGGTTTAATTGTTGCCATAACAAACATTAGAGTACCTTGGAGCAAAAATGCATGCTTACTTTATTTTTATTCGAGTATAGGTATTTTTGGCGGTATGTTGTTGAGCTATATGGCAGCTAAAACAGTCCCTTCGGGTATTATTTCGCTTATGTTTGGCCTTGCACCTATTTTGTCAGGGTTGCTTGCTCAGCAATTACTAAATGAACCTAAATTTAGCCCGATTAAATTAGTGGCGTTAGCGTGCGCCCTAATCGGCTTATATTTTGTTAGTTATAACCAAGTACAAAACTCGCAAACTCAAGGGCTCGGGTTACTTTATGTGTTTATGGCTGTCTGCTTTTTTAGCTTAAGTGGTGTGATGATTAAGCGCGTACAAATTGCGATTCACCCTATGGCAACAACATTTGGTGCCTTAGTTTTTGTAACCCCACTCTTTTTTATTGCTTGGTGGTTATTAGATGGTCAGTTGCATATACAGAACTGGAGTGCAAAATCATTGTGGGCAATTGGTTATCTAGGTGTGTTTGGATCTTTAGTTGGGGCTTTGGCGTATTTTCATGTACTGCAAAACCTAAATGCGAGTACGGTATCACTTACTACGCTCATAACTCCTAGCTTTGCGTTAGGCTTAGGAGCTTGGCTAAACAATGAGCCATTAAGCCAAGAGCTAATAATTGGTGCGGTTATTATTTTAATTAGTCTGGGTTTTTTCCAATTTGGTGATAAATTTTTAAAGCGAAAGAGAGTAAGCGCAAATTAGTTTTACTACATTTTCTCTATTTGAATAATTAAACGACGGTTTTTGTCTCGGCCTAAAATGTTATCGTTATTATCAACAAAGCGTTTTTCGCCTAAACCGGTGGTTTGCACTTTTGCTTCATCAACACCCAAGCTCACCATATAATCTTTTATAGTTTTGGCGCGCTTGCGCGATAAATCTAAGTTATTCCAGCGTCCGCCATAACTATCGGTGTATGAGTCAATGCTAATGGACTCTATGCTTGCGTCATTTTTTAGATACTCAGCAATCTTATCAAGACGTTGTTGCGACGATTTAGTTAATTTACTGCTGTTAGATTGATAGTTCATTACAGTAAACGAAATATCTTCAAAGCTGTAAGGGAGTAGCTCATCGCGGCATTGTAAAAAAGCCCAGTAAGCTTGTTTAAAGTTTACACTCGATATGCCAACGGCAATTTTATCGGCACTATTTTGCCAGTCTTGATAATAAAAAGTAGGGTAGTAGCCTTTTTCAAGCTCGCTAAGCATCTCCCATGCGGTTTTATTGCCCAGCTCACCATCAAACTTTTTAAGTAATTTCATGTTTGCAATATCGCGAGCCGGCAACCCTGCACGCCATGTAGGCGGCACGGCTTTTAAACCTGCAATTGCGTAGTTATCTGGGCGTACAACCATGTCTAAATTAAATGTTAAGTTTTTATTTTTACTTGCTGAAGCTTTAAAAATAGCTTCCCCATAATAAGGAACCTCATGATTTAATTGGCATTGTAAGCGCGTTGTTTTAACGACTTCCCAGTTGGAGTTGTCTTGGGTTGCTGTATATTGGCGCATAGCAGCTTGCGAGTGAGTACTGCAAAGCACTGCACTTATACTAAGGCTAATAAATAACAACTTATACTTCATGGTGCTCTCCAGCTATCCGGGAATGCCAATAATTTGGCAAATTAACGACTGCAATGATTAGTTTGTTCTCTACGTAACTAACTTATTAGTTAAAGCAAGTTATGTGCCTACAATTTTAAAGCAATAAATACTTAAATCCCCTAGCCTAGGGGGCATCAATTTTGACATAATAGTCAGCTTACACGTATAAACAAAGAAGACTATGGCAAATACTGAGCAAACACCTTTCGCAAAACGCTTTCGTGGATTTTTTCCTGTTGTTATTGATGTTGAAACTGCTGGTTTTAACAAAGAGACAGATGCCTTGTTAGAAATAGCAGCTTCTGTTTTAAAAATGGATGACGAAGGACTGCTCAGCATAGATCATACTGTTCATTTTCATGTTCAGCCATTCGAAGGCGCTAATATAGAACAAGCAGCCATCGACTTTAACGGTATAGACCCGTTTTCACCATTACGTGGCGCAGTACCTGAAGACGAAGTAATTAAAGAAATATGTAAAGTAGTACGCAAAGCGCAAAAGGCCGCTGGGTGCCAACGCTCAGTTATTGTGGCACATAATGCCGCATTCGATCATGGCTTTTTAAATGCAGCAATAGAGCGTAATAACATTAAGCGTACACCATTTCATCCGTTCGTAAGCTTTGATACAACATCTTTAGCGGGTTTAGCGTTAGGACAGACTGTATTAGCAAAAGCGTGTAGAGCGGCAGGTATCGAGTTTGATAACAGCCAAGCACACTCAGCGCTTTACGACACAGAACGTACAGCTGAGCTTTATTGCTTAATAGTAAATCGCTGGCAGCAATTAGGTGGTTGGCCATTAGCGCCAACTGATGATTGCGACGCAAATGGCGAAGTTGAAACTGAGACACAAAATAACGAAGAAACTAAAACGTCTGAGTAATTTTACCCTCAGTTAGCTTAACTAGGTGGGGCGGGTAAATACGCGAAAATTGTTTAGAATCTTTCGCTATTTTAAGCTCCACACCAGGGTGCATTAATTCATTTACTTTTAAACGACTACTGGCAAGTAATTGCACTATTTTTTGCTTAATAAGTAGTTTTTGACGATGAATATGTGCAGAGCGTATTTTTATATGCTTTTCATTTTCAGTTATCTTATTCATGAATTGCTGGCGCTGAGCAGCCCCCGCAATTTTACTCGCTTTTTCACGAGCCTGTTGTAAAGCGGTTACTTTAGTCGCAAGTACTTTTTCAAAATCGGTTATTTGTGTTTGCTTTTGGCGAAGCTCAAACCAGAGTTGCGCTAAAAATACGCGCGTTTTAGTACCGGCTGGCGCGCCTAGCTCACCTGTTTCAATGCGCATAGCATCTAAAATATTACCGCCAATAATTTTACCTCGCGGATCGTTTGCTTTGCCTACACGTATTAACCGCCTAGCACTTAAATCACAATGTAGGGCTTGGCGTTCAATAAATAAATCTTGTTCGGATTTAATATTGCAGTACTGAGCATAACCAATAGAAATAGTTCGCTGAGCGGTTATAGAGCATGTAAATGCTTCCTCGCCTTCACGTTTTCTACCAATTGCGCCAAGCATAATGGTTACCGCACTTTTACTTTCAACAGCTCCTGATTCTACAAAACCCAGTACCGTAATATCACCATTGGCTTTTACACGCATGCCGTCTTTAATATCGCCAGTAATAATTACGCTACCATCAAAATCAACGTGGCCTGTACTTACATCTACGTTATCAAAGCATAAAACGTCATCTACACGCATACCTCGGGGTAGGGCAACGGGCACACCTTTGCAGTCGGCAATAAGCATATTAGGATTATTAGGATCTACTTTTGTACCTTCGAAAGGCTGGAGTTGGTGATCTGTACCTGGTTTTGCACTAATTGAATCGCCAAATACCGTATAGCCATCTTCTCCAGGAGTAGCGGCAATACGCTGCATTAAGGGAGTACCAGGTTTTACGGTGATAATAGCGCCAAGATTTTTCATATCAACCTTACCACCTTCCTTAGCTTGTGGGCTAAGCACACGGTCTTGGGCTGTTGAGCATAAGCGCACAAATTTAGCATCGCTGCCTTTTTTAGGATTACGCCCATGTGCAATTATGGCGCTATAAGAGCTTCCTGCTGGTTTTTCAAACTGCTGGCCTAAAAAGGTATCAAGCGCGCGTGGGCTTATTCCTTTTTTAACATCTGCATCAGCAAGCGCTTTTTGCGCACCTTCCATAGACAAAAGCGCACCACCTTTAGCGGTAGTTAATGTTGCTTCTGCGACCATGTTTTTTTCATCAATATTAATGACAAGCGACGCATCTACCGCTTTAGCAACGACAAGTGATACTTCCTGATAGTTTTTAGTTGGCGCAAAAAGCTTTCCAATATTGGCAATGACAGCTTCGTACTCACTAAACTCAGATTGTTCGAGCATTTGCGTAAGCTGAGTACTCGTAACAGGAAAGCCACTATCAATAGGGTGACTAACTAAAGAGACAAACCCTGTATTTTGATCAAATGAAAAAACCGACATTTATTAATTCCCTACTCTATGCCTGTTATTATTTTTGTTTTTTACAACTAAAGGTTTAGAAATGACAAAAACCTTAACTCCTTATTTGAACACAGGTTAAACACATTGTTAAGCAAATGTTTATATGGGCTTGCATAAACTAAATTTTGGTTACTTAATGCTCGGTTAGTGCACGCAATTAAAATAAAGCGTTACTAGGCCTTGAGTATCAGTACTTTACTCAGTTATACTGTTTGCACGCTCTGAATTGAGTTACTAATTCAGGGGCTGATTAGGATTCGACGGAATTCAAGAAGCCCAAGGTGCATGTCGAGGTGCGGTTTGCCTCGTTAAACAGCCGCAACCTAAAGTAATCGCAAACGACGATAACTACTCTCTAGCAGCTTAGGCTGGCTAGCGCTCCTTCCATGTATTCTTGTGGACTGGATTTTGGAGTGTCACCCTAACACCTGATCGCGACGGAAACCCTGGCCGGGGTTGAAGCGTTAAAACTAAGCGGCCTCGCCTTTATTTACCGTGTTTGTCCGGGACTTAAAGGTTAATTAAATGACAATACTAAACATGTAGTACCGACGGTCGAGGCTTTTCGGACGGGGGTTCAAATCCCCCCAGCTCCACCAATAAAGGTTTTTGAACTCGTTATTCGAAAACCATAAGAAACCCGCAAATTTGTTAATTCAAATTTGCGGGTTTTTTTATGGAATTTATAAAATAAAGTTTAAGAATGTCTTATTGCGCGTAGCTTCATTTTTATTGCAATCACAAGCAGGCTAAATAACGACAGCATACTTATTAACAACGTTAGGTTAAGTATAGGGTTACTTGGCTCGTAGGTAGTGACAGGAGAATTGTTTGTAGTTTGCGAGTTTTGCTGTTGCCTAATATAGCTTTGGCTGATCCAATCTACCGCGTTTATCCATTGTACTTTGGCGGGATCAGTATTGTTTAGCATCCCTATTACATGCTTATCGTTATCTAAGCCTTTTGAAAGTTGTACCAGTTGCTGCCAAAATTCATTTTTAGGGCCTAGGTCATCTATTTCTTGCAGGTGCTGTTGTAATTTATCGCCCCCCATCGTTTTTATATCAGCTTGTCCTGTACTTTGCGCGTAGCTATTTATTAGCGATGAAAAGCGTCTAAAGTACTCATTACTTTTTTGCTGTGTAGGGCTAGCTGCTTGCTCGTTTGTTACTTTTTTTGCTGGTTGATTTAGGCTATTTTGATCAATCAAATATTGTTTATAATTTTGGTAACTTAAGCTGTTTGTAGTTGTGTTATTTGTGGTTCCATTATTTAGAGTGCCCAAATTGTTTTTAAGTGCATTAACACTGATCCCTACGCCTATTATGGTAATAATACAAAGTGCGCAATAGCAAAAGTACAATCCGCTTTTTAAAGTGTTACGCAGTAATTTATATTTATTATAACTTTGCTTAATAGCTGCAGCTGTATTTGGGGCTTCGTTTGTATCTAGGCGTTCGTTTTGTATTGAAATACTTTTGCCGTCAGTACTTTCACTAATGTGTTTATCTGTATTTTTGTTGTGCTCAGTGAGTGCTATTTGATTATTTTGAGATTGAGAGATTACAGTAGAGAGTTGCGGTTCTACTTTAGTAATTAATCCTAGCTTTTTTAGTGAGGATTCTGTTTTAACAGCATCAATACTCGATAAGTCTTTTTTTAAAGCGTAAGCTTTTCCATCAAATAACTGAACAACAATATTATGAGGAATATTTAGAAGTTGGCTAAGTTTTTCTTGGGCAGAGGTAAGGTCAGTATTTTGATATAACTGACCATTAAAAACAATTTTAAATGTAGCGCTCACGTTAGTACCTTGCTTGTGTAATTCCATTTTTGGAATTCTATTTTTATTATTTGATACACAAAGCTAATTTAACAGATAAAGGGTATGCTTTCTAATGATTTGTGATTAAAAAAAGCCTTAACAAACAGCGTTAAGACTTTGGCGTGTAGCTGTTACTTTACTTTATCGTTTTGCGAGTGATTTTACAGATTGCTTTTGATCACTGGCAGATTGGGTTGCTTTGTCTATTAATGTTTCAAGTGGTTTATTTCGAACGCACATAAGTACTTTGTTCATTGCTTGGCATGTGCCTGTCGCTTTTTTATCATGGCTTGTGTAGCTACAACCTTCATTAATGGCTTTTTCTTCACATGCTTCCCAAGGCGCGTTTGAGCCGTGGCCTGCATGACTTAGCGCTGAGCATGAGGTAGCAAGTAAAAAGCCAGTGGTTAGTGCTTTTATTACGTTAAATATTTTCATTAGTATCTCAGTTAATTATTTGGCCAGAATGCGAGTTATCTTGCGGTAGCACCTTTAAAACAACCAATAAACATGTTTTCAGATACATCGGCTGCATGGTAGTGGTATCCGCGTGTATCGTCGGTGTGGCCTCTACATTCGTCTAAATCAGTGGGTTCTAATCCATCTTCGTTAAGCATGCCAAATATACCAAATCCATCGAGTGCATAACCCATCATGGCGGCATGACCGTCTGATTGGATTTGTGTTTGGCTACAGCCTGCTTCACCGTGGTAGTGATAACCTGCTACTAAGTTAATATGGCCAGCGCAATCATCAAAGGCTGCAATAGTATATGCGCCTAAAATAGCCTCAACAGGGGCGGGTGCAGCAAGTACAACACCATTTAGAGCAACACCTACATTAGCGTTACCAATACTGCTATTTTGAGTGGTTGCAACAGGCGTTATTGGAATTAAAAATGATTCTGATATACCGCCATCAACATAATCAATAGAGCATTCTACGCAGTGGTTTTGGTATTGCTCCTCTACGTTTGGACGTGCAGCACCATCACACGATTCTTGTGTGTCTGTTACATTTACAAGGCCAGTACCTTCGTCGTATAGCTGCCAATGGCTATCGTTATATAATGTTGGTAGATTTAAAATAAAGTCGCCAGTTATATCGTAAACCTCACCGGTGCCGTCAAACCAAATACCGGCTTCGTCTGCTGTTGATGTAATATTTCTAGGGCAAAATACACCAATCTCGTAATTTGAAGGCGTACCTGCAATATCAATTTTGTAGCATGAAGCTTCATCGCCATTACTTAGCGTACATGTTTGAGTGGTAATTGATGAAATGAGCGCATCGCTTTCAAAGTTAAAAGGGTCAACTTCTACAACGAAATCGGTTGAAGTATCTGTTGTAGTGCCCTCATCGGTGGTTGTTTCAGTTACGACGCTACTTTGAGTATCGCTACCGTTACAGGCAGCTAAGCCCAGTGCAAGTATACACACTGCAAGCGGTGCTAAAATTGGTGTGTTAAATCTTCTCATTAAAAATATCCGGTAATGAAGTTGAATGTATAATATTTGTTAAATGTGCAAACAAAGTGCAAAAACAACGCAACATAATACATTGCCTGAAATAGAGGCTTATAACGCTTGCTATAAGTGTATGTTGTACCTTTTATTGTTCAAAATACTGCGACTTTAAAGTACCTAAATAGGCAGTGGAGTTTTATGGACTTTTTACTTCCCGACAGTATGTCTTTATTTTTGTTTTTATTAATGATGATCACCGCTGGCTTTACTTCTTTTATATCTGCTGCATTTGGTGTGGGTGGCGGGCTAATGTTGCTTGTTGTTATGGCGTCGTTTATGCCTATGGCAGTTGTTGTGCCTGTGCATGGTTTAGTACAGCTTGGCACTAATGCAAATAGGTTTTTACTCAGCTTTAAGCATATTGATAAAAGCATGTTTGTATATTTTGCGTTAGGCGGCTTAGTAGGGGCGGGGTTATCAAGTTTTGTTATTAATGATATATCGCTTGATGCTATGAAGTTAGTGGTCGCTATTTTTGTTATTTATTTACTGTGGGGTAAAACGCCGCCAGTAAAACTAACCTCTAAGCTATGGCGCATGGTCGCCGGTGGCATAACAACTTTTGTTTCTATGTTTGTGGGGGCGAGCGGGCCATTAGTTGGTAGCTGTTTATATATAAATAATTACGAAAAGTTAAAATTTACGGCAACGTTTTCGAGCATTATGAGTGTGCAGCATTTATTAAAAGCGGTAATTTATGGTGCTGTTGGCTTTAGCTTTTGGCAATGGATGCCGCTTGTAATTGCTATGGTAATAAGTGGTGCTGTAGGGACTTGGTTTGGAATTAAATTACTTAAAAGTATGTCAGGGGATAAATTTAAGCGTATTTTTAGAGTCGTTTTAACGTTATTAACGCTACAACTCGGTTGGCAAGGTATTAAAATATTACTCCACTAATTTACTTAGTGGAGTAAATTTAATTTTATTAAACATAAATCACTTAAGCGGATTAAATAATTCATTGCGCCAAAAAGTTACTGATATAGAGCGACTACACTGTAATTTTTTGGCTTATCCATGAACTATACTAACTTGCAATAATTGTTCATACGTTTAATTAAATTGGTATTAAAGCTTATTTAACAGCGGCTTTAATTGGTTTGTCGCCATCAAATAACTCAAAAATGCGGTTACTAATAAATGAGTTAGTCGCAATATGTAATAATGCATTGGCTACGTTTTCGCGGCTAATTTTAGCCTCAGAACGATCACTTGGTCGCTGCGTCGTTACTTGCATTGAAGCGCTATCATCAGTCAGTGTACCAGGGCGAACGATGGTGTAATTTAAACCACTATTGATTAAGTGCTCGTCAGCCATGTGCTTGGCAACTAAGTAAGGTTTTAAATCACCTTGAATCGAATCTGGGTCGTCTGCACCGATTGAGCTGACCATAATAAAGTGTTTAACGCCATGCTCTTTTGCAAAGGTAGCTGCTTTAGTTGCAGCCCATAAATCAATAAGTACAGTTTTATCATCGCCCGTACTTCCACCAGAACCTGCAGCAAAAATCACTTGGTCACAGCCTTTCATTGCATCACCAAAATCGCCTTCAAGATCTTGCTCAACGATAGTTAAAAAAGAGCTGTTTAAATCGCTTAGCTTATTCTTGTCGCGCACTAATGCCACAACATTTTGCTCATTTTTTAAAAGTAGCTCAGTTGCCATTTTACCTATTTGTCCGCTTGCGCCAATAATTAGGGTCTTACTCATAATTAACTCCTTCCAATAAATAGTAAAAGTAATGTGCTTACAAACAGACCTTGGGGTAGGGGATAATTTTTAAAGGGTAAAAAAGAGTTTAAATGAGCTAATTTCAAAAAATACTTTAATTAAAATTCAATACTTAACTGAGCATTAAAATTAGCTGCTTTTGGCGTGTTTTTTAGAACTTTTTATTCAACCATTATACTCACTTCGGTCACATAACTACGGCGATATAGACTAATACGAACCTTATGTTCTTGGTAATTATAAAACAAAGTGCGATATGTATTATTGCCGTTTGTTTTTAACGGCTCACCTAATTTTTGCTGATAAAAGCGAGCGATATCAGAAATTGAATCTGTTAAATAACCAGTGCGAACCATTGGATATTCGCCGGCTACATCCATTGTTGTAACAAACTCTTCAGGAAGTGGGATTTCAGTGACGTTTTGGCTAAGTACATTAAACGATAGAGTGCATAGCAGTATTATTAAAAATGCTAAAGTTTTCATTAAAGTCCTTTAAATAATAAATTCCATTTATTGGTACTCATTTTACCTCAATAAGCACCTTTGTCATTTAAATTTTATTACGAATTAAATCTCGTACTATAAACCGAGCAGGGTGAATAGCTTGGCTTACACGTTCGCTTAATGGGCGAGGCTCGTTATTTAAACAGCTTACGAGATGTTCTGCGCTTAGCGGTGCGCTACATAAAGCGCGGGCGCCAAAGCCGGTAAAAATATGTAGGCCTTGTTGTGGCTTATTAAGTTGCTCGTACTGATAGCGTTTACCTAAGCGTAAGTTAGCAAAGGCCATTGTATAATCACTTTGTTCGCACCATTGCCCTGCCATTGGTAGGTGATCTATAAATGTGCATCGTACAGCTGCTTTTGCCGAGGTAATATTGCCAAGGGTTGAGGCAAATTCACTTTGCTGATAAAAGCTAAGTAGTTGCTCTTGGTTTAATTGGTTGTCGAGCGCTGTAACTTGACGGCTTTTGGTATTTTTTTCAAACGTGGCTCCCATACAGTGATGATCTAAATAGGCTGGGGTAAAATACCCTTTATGGCACAGCACTGTTTTAAGTTTGCGTGATTGCTCACTTGCCTCAATATGTGAAACTTGCCCGCGTACGCCTACTATTGGTAGCGCTTTTGTTTGCTCAAATGCATCACTGTGCTCGCCTGTACAAATAATTACATCACTAAAAGGACCTAACTGCTCATCATTCGTTAATAAAAACCAACCGCTGTCAGTTTTTTTAAGCTGTTTTATATTGCAGTTAAATACGCTTTTAAATGGGTTTATGCTATTTGCAGCGCTTAACATGGCGTTTACTAATTGCGGAGGGTTAACCCAGCCGCCTTGTTCAAAAAACACGCCCGAATAACCTGTTTCTACGCCGGCTATTTCGTCGCCTTGCTCTGCGGTTACGTTGTGCATTAGCTGGGTTGGCCACAGTTGTTTTTGTGCTAAGTTTTCATGTTTATCGGCCAGAGGTTTTTTTACTGCGTGTTGTAATACGCCGCACCAATCGTAATCAAAATTAAAACCACTGCTAAGTAAGTTGTTATATAGGCGCTTTGCGTATAAAAAGCTATGTGCAAACAATTCGCTGTGCGGTGAATTTTTAGCTTGTAGGTGAGGGTAGATAGCGCCTTGCACATTGTGCGATGCCCCCATAGCTGGTTTTTCATCTTGGCAGAATAATTGGCTTGCTATGCCTCGTTTAGCCAAACTATATAAAATGCAGCTACTGGCTATACCGCCGCCAATGACCGCTACATTTTTTAAAGCGCTGCTATCTTGATGAAAATATGCAGGAGCTGATCGAGCATCATTTACGCACTCTAGCTGGCCAACAAGCATATCTCTTTTTTGGCCAAAGCCTTTGGCTTTTTTAGTATTAAAGCCTGCATCAATTAATCCACGGCGAACAAAACCTGCTGAAGTAAATGTTGATAAGGTTGCACTTGCCCTTGATATATTGGCCATAGAATTAAATAAACTTTGCTGCCACATTTCGGGGTTTTTACTTGGCGCAAAACCATCTAAATACCAAGCGTCAACAATTCCTGTTTGCGGATAGCTCATTGCTTGTATTGATTCAAGTGCATCACCAAAGTATAAATCGAGAACAACAAGTCCATTGTCAAATTCGAGTCTGTGGCATCCTTCTAAATTAATTGGGTATTGTTTAGATAATTTGTTACTAAAGGCGCTTAATGAAGGCCATGCCTGTAGTGCTTTGTTTAAATCGTCTATGTGCAGAGGATATTTTTCAAATGAAATAAAGTGTAAGCGTTTAACACCATTATCTAATTGATTTTGAACTTGTTGACGTGCAAGGTGGTCAGTAAAGCGTTGCCATGTATTTAAAAAGTTTAAACCTGTACCAAAGCCGGTTTCGGCAATAACAAAATGTGGCTGGTCATGATTTTGTAATCGTGCATCTATATTATTTTGCTCATAATACACATAATGCGATTCAGCTAAGCCATCGTCATTAGAAAAATAAATATCACCGAAGTCATTAGCGAAAGGTGTACCTAAATTATTAAAGTGTATATGTGCATTTTTGATCATGATTTTTTAATTTTATAGATATATTTTTTAATTATTTTACGGGTTTTCTTTGAAATAGTCTGGCGTTATTTATAAGCTAGCAGTTCAGAGTACAAGTGTACGCTAGAAAGCTGACCACTTAGGTGATTAAATTCGCGTAAAATAGAATGCAATTAAGTATTAAGCTAAGGGAATTACCCATGAGAAGAGCTGTAATTACAGGTATCGGTGTTGTATCAAGTATAGGTAACAACAAAGAAGAAGTATTAGAATCGTTAAAAACGGGCAAAAGCGGCATCGCTTTTAATCAAGAATTTGCCGATTATAAGTTACGTAGTAACGTATCGGGTAAAATTGATATTGACGTTAAAGCACACGTTGACCGCAAAGCAATGCGCTTTATGGGAGATGCTGCTGCTTACTCTTATATTTCAATGACGCAAGCAATTGAAGACTCAGGTTTGTCTGACGACCAAGTATCAAATGAGCGCACGGGTATTATTGTTGGCTCTGGCGGTGGTTCGTCTAAATGGCAAGTAGAAGCTGCTGATATTTTACGTGAAAAAGGCGTAAAACGTGTAGGGCCTTATATGGTGCCACGCACTATGGCGAGCACTACATCTGCTTGTTTAGCAACACCATTTAAAATTAAAGGTGTTAACTATTCAATTAGCTCTGCATGTGCAACATCTGCGCATTGTATCGGTAATGCCGTAGAGCAAATCCAGCTTGGCAAGCAAGACGTTGTGTTTGCTGGTGGTGGTGAAGAGCTACACTGGACATTGGCAATGGAATTTGACGCTATGGGCGCACTTTCTACTAAATACAATGAAACACCTGAAAAAGCATCTCGTACATATGATGCAAATCGCGATGGTTTTGTTATTTCTGGCGGTGGCGGTATTGTTGTAGTTGAAGAACTTGAACATGCACTTGCACGTGGCGCGCACATTTACGCTGAAATTGTTGGCTACGGTGCAACATCAGATGGCTACGACATGGTTGCTCCATCTGGCGAAGGTGCAGCACGTTGTATGCGCCAAGCTATGCAAGATGTAGATAGTATTGATTACCTAAACACGCATGGTACATCTACACCAGTAGGTGACGTTAAAGAGCTAGGTGCGATACAAGAAGTGTTTGGTGGTAAATCACCAATGATCAGCGCAACTAAAGCAATGACGGGTCATGCCCTAGGTGCTGCAGGTGTTCACGAAGCTATCTTCTCATTATTAATGCTAGAGCACAGCTTTGTAGCACCTTCAATTAATATTGATGAGCTAGATGAGCAAGCGACAGGTTTAGATATTATTACTGAGCGTCGTGATGTTGAGTTAAATACTGTAATGTCTAATAGCTTTGGCTTTGGTGGCACAAACGCGACTTTAGTGATGAGTAAGTACAAAGGTTAATTTGAGCTTATAAGCCCTATATGCAAACGCATAACTGGGCTAAATAGTCCAAAACAAAAAAGGAAAGCCGAGGCTTTCCTTTTTTATTATCGAAAGTTTAATTAACCTTCGTTATGTTCTTGACGCGCTTGCTCAATTTCGTCTGCAATTTCTTGCGCTTTTTGCTTAGTTTTTTCAGTTAACTCGCCAGCAGCTTCTTTGCTTTTAATCCATGCGTCAACCGCAATCTCTTTGCCGTCGTCGTACATGTCTAAGCCCATTGCTTTACTTTGCTCTAATAGCTCGTTTAAAGACTCGTCATTTTTAAGATCGTTAGTTGTCTCTTTAACGTCGTTCCATGCATCACCAAGCTTTTCTTGCATTTGTGCGCTTTTATCTTTTGCATCTTCTTTAACTTCGTTGGCATCTTCACAACCAGTTAATGTAATTAAAGTGCCTAATAAAGCTAAACCTGCTAATTTATTCATGTGCTATCTCCTTTAGAGACTGATAATTAATTCGAGGCAGACTATACAACAATGAAAATGAACGCCCCCGTAACAAAACGATTAAATTTTAAATTAATGAATGAGCATGATTGGCCTCAATTATTTGAACTCGACCAAGACCCAGCTGTAATGCAGTATTTAACACGAGGTGAACCTACCTCTTTAGAGCAAATAAAAAATGAGGGAGTGCCTCGTATGCTCGCATATCGAAATGAGCTTAAAGGCTGGGGGCTGTGGAGTATCACTATAAAGCAAACCAATACATTTATAGGTTGGGTATTAATAAGGCCTATGTGCTTTTTTACTGATGCACCAAACTACAGTGATATTGAAATAGGCTGGCGCTTTAAGCAAGCAAGTTGGGGGCATGGTTATGCAACCGAGGCGGCTTTAGCATTATGTGATGAACTTATAAAGCAAGATGACGTTAAGGCGATAAGTGCAACGGCACTAAAAGATAATACGGCCTCTATAAATATAATGAAAAAGCTAGGTCTGCAATTTATAAAAAATTATACACATACAGACGAGCAAGGCGACTTACCTGCGGTGCTTTATTCAAAAAGTGTTTAAAGATGATTAAATATCAACAGTATAAAGATTGACCTGTCCTTAAGTGACGTGCATTAATAAGAATGCGTAACTAAAAAATAATAAATTAAGGATGTTGTATGGGATTGCTTTTTTCACCACGTAAATTAATTGTCAAAAGTGTGCTGGTTTTACAGTTCGCTGCTTTTAGTGTTTTAGCGCAGCCTTTATCGCAAAGTGCGGTAGCAATGCCTGACTCGTTCAGTGCCGATGCTGCTAAAAGTATATTAGAGCAAGGCGGTAATGCTGTTGATGCGGCTATTACGGCACAATTTGTACTAGCAGTAACGCTTCCTGAAGCCGGCAATATTGGCGGCGGGGGATTTATGCTTATTCAAAAAGATGGCAATGGCGATTTTATAGATTATCGCGAAACAGCGCCAACAGCGGCTCATCGTGATATGTATTTAGATGAGCAAGGTAATGTTATTGCAAACAAATCAATATATGGTATTCACGCAAGCGGTGTACCTGGCAGTGTAGCGGGCATGTGGCTTGCCCATAAAAAACATGGCACTTTAAAGTGGGAAGAATTAGTACAACCAGCGGTAACGTTGGCTGAGCAAGGGTTTGTAGTTCCGCCTAAGTTAGCAAAAGGTGTGAGCAATTATATAGCCCACCTAAAAGAGCAAAAAATAAATGTAAACTTCGAAAAATACTTTGCTGATGTAAAAGCTAATAAAGTATTTAAGCAACCCGAGTTAGCGGCAACGCTAAAGCGTATCCGTGATAACGGCCAAGATGGGTTTTATAAAGGCGAAACTGCAAATATTATTGCTAAATTTATGCACCAACATGGCGGTATAATTAATCAAGATGATTTAAAAGGTTACACCGCTAAATCACGTACACCTATTAAAG
Source organism: Pseudoalteromonas sp. SR45-1 (assembly GCF_014163655.1). Lineage (NCBI taxonomy): Bacteria > Pseudomonadati > Pseudomonadota > Gammaproteobacteria > Alteromonadales > Pseudoalteromonadaceae > Pseudoalteromonas > Pseudoalteromonas sp. SR45-1. Next base: position 27,043 of record NZ_JACJDR010000020.1, read on the forward strand.
CGAGTTGGAATGGTTATGAAGTACTTACTTCTCCACCGCCGAGTTCAGGTGGTATTGCTATTTTACAGTGGCTTAAAATGTATGAGCTACAAAAACCAGATGCGGGCTTAGCGCATAACTCTACTCAGTATGTACACTTACTTTCTGAAATAGGTAAACGTGTATTTGCAGATAGGGCGGAGTATTTAGGCGATCCTGATTTTTTTGATGTACCAGTCAACGCATTAACTAATATTAACTACCTCAAAGAGCGCAGTAATGGCATTTCGTTAACCGCTATCTCGACTACCAAAAATATTAAACCGGGCCTTAAAGAAAGTGAGCAAACTACACACTTTTCAATCGTTGATAAAATGGGTAACGCTGTCGCAAATACCACCACAATAAACTTAGGGTTTGGTAGCGGTGTAGTTGTTGAAGGTGCAGGGTTTATTTTAAATGATGAAATGGACGATTTTAGTGCCAAACCAGGCGTTATGAATGTGTTTGGTGCAATAGGCGGCAAAGCTAACGAAATACAGCCGCACAAGCGTATGTTGAGTTCTATGACTCCTACAATACTACTTAAAGACAACACCGTTAAAATGGTGACAGGTTCGCCTGGTGGTACAACCATTATTAGCTCTGTGTACGAATCTATCTTAAATGCGGTAGAGTTTGATATGACTGCAGAGCAGGTTGTAAATAGCCCTCGTTTTCATCATCAACTGTGGCCTAAAAATATAATTAGAACACACATAGGTTTAACCGATAGCGTAAAAGCAGAGCTTACAAAAATGGGCTACACCATAGATGAGAATCACTTTGGTGACTTACACGTTATTATTAATAAAGAGGGCCAATTAGATGCCGCTTCTGAAGCATCAGGACGTGGTAAATCAATTGTTTTTTAAATAAAAAAACACCGCGCTAAAAGCGCGGTGCTTTAAACAATACAAAATTATTGAGTATCAATTAAATCTTCAACACCCACTATTAGCCATGGAGCGTCGTCTGAAATTAGACGCTCTAAGTGCCAGATTTCTAAAATAGGCTCTTCTTTTTTATTGCCTAAATCACGGTACTTACCTTTAAAGCGAACACTAATCTGCCACGATTGCGCGTTTGTATCTGCGCGCACAAGTTCGGCATCAATAAACATCACTTCTGTTTCTACGCTTTGTATAGCTTCACGTTCAGCTTTAAACTCGGCAACAAGTGCAGGGCTTAAGTATTCAGCCATTGTGGTGTAATCGGCATTGTTCCATGCAGTTTGTAGCGTATGGTAATGACTACGGGCACCTTGCAAAAAGCCATTAACGTCAAAGTTAGGTGGTAAATTAAAAGGCACACTTTCACCTTGTGGGGCGCTGCTTGCAAAGCCTGTACTTGTTGGTTGCTCGATAGGTGCTTGTTTAAAAGCATTTTGCTGAGCACTTGTACTTGCACTGGCAAGTTGTGGGGCACGATTAGCACGTAAAAAGCCCGTTACTAGCTTAAATAAAATAAAGAGTCCGCCAGCTAATAAAATCATTTCTAATAGCTGAAAACCTTCAAAATCGTCGCCTAACATTGCTGCAATTAAGCCACCCGCTAGAAGCCCTCCAAAAACGCCTGCCATAATGCCTTTTTTATTTGATGTGGCTTTAGGTGTAGCGTTAGGTGTTGTTGTATCTGTTTGTTGTTTTTGCGCTGTTTGTTGTGTTGCAGGTGTCTGTCCGCGTTTACTGCTGCCAAACTTTTTACGTGCGTGTGCATCAAAACTGGCAGTACATAATAATGCCAATAATGAAAAAATAACGATGATGTTCTTCATGAAATTCCCTAATTAAAATCGAGCCGCGATTATAATTTACTTTCTTTAGGAATTTAATTAATTACTTTAAAAATCAGAGGTTTTGGGGAGTGAAGAAACGCTTTGTTGGTGAGTATATAATCAAAAAACCGCTCAGTAGAAACTAAGCGGTAAATTTGTCTATTTTAAAGCCAACGAATTGCGCCAGTAACGCGTTCATTGTATGTATCTAGAGGTGCTCCAAGACTTGCCACTAAAATAGTATCAGCTTGTGAGCCACGATTAATGTGACCTTCAAAGCGCTCATCGCGGAAGCTGTCATCTCCAAAACCAAATGATTTATTTTCAGAAGGCACTATAAATACCGTCATAGGACCAAAGTCAGACTCAAATATTAAATGCAGTCCTTTTTCGCCTTTAAAATCACAAAACATCGCATAAGTTACAGCGCCAGGAAGTTCATCAAGATGACCACCTAATACTGCAAGCTTGTCGTTGACGCTTTGTAGGCTAATGGGCTCTTTTTTATCAAGCGCATTAATTTCGTAGTACACATGGGCAAGCGCATGCTCACCTGCTTCGTGTGCAATATTTTGCTCTGTACTAAAAAAGAAGGCACTAATCGCCACTACAAAAGACGCTGCTAACGCAAGATGTACACGATCAAACTTAAAACGCGATCGAGCATCAACCATGTTTTTACCAGTTGCTTGTTCTTCTTGGAGTGCTTTTTCTTTTAACGATGTGTTTAAAAGAATACGGTCTGCAAGATTTTCAGGCACAGGTATATCTAAAGAATCTTGAATGAATTTATCAAAATCTTTCATATCGTTAATAAAACTTTGTCGCTCTGGGTTATTGTCAGCAAACTCCATAAGCTCCTTGTCAATGTCGTTTGGCTGCGCAATAGTGCGGCGACGAAACTCAAGTTCATCCATTATTTTGATGCCCCTTTAAGTTGTTCATCATCACGGCTTAAAGCCTCTTTAAGTTGATTTCTGGCACGGTATAAACGAGTCATTACCGTGTTTTTATTTAAATTAAGTATGCCTGCAATCTCTTCACCAGAGCAGCCCATTACAACTTGCAGTAATAATGGCTCTCGGTATTCATCAGATAGCAGTGCAATCTGGCGTTGAATTACCGTTTGTTCCATTTCATCGTCTAATGAATGGCTGGTTTCATCAACAAGCGTATCGTTTTCTACGTCGCTGTAATCAAACTGTTTACGTTCAAATCGGCGTGCGTTTTCTCTTCGTAATATAGTAAGCAGCCAAGGTTTAGCTGCCTTTTGATCAAGTAAAGAGTCGAGTGAACGCCATGCGCGTAAAAACGTTTCCTGTACTAAATCATCTGCTATGTGCGGATCACGGCATAACCAATAAGCAAAGCGATAAAGCTCTTTATTGTAAACGTGGACCAAGGCTTCATAACGCTTTTGTTTCTCTGCCATATCGATTAAGACCTGATTGTTTGATTTTTTCTTTCCAAGCATAAGCACTTTTTTAATTAAAAATTATTAGTTATTGCAAAAAAAGACCTGAGGTTCGTAGTTATTAATCATAAAGGTCTTTTAATACAGTTTGTTGCGACTTTGATGCCTGAGTTTGATAGATCTCAAGAATTTTAATAATAGCATTAAGATCCGTGTTTGCGCCTTTATTACTATAAAGTTGTGCCTGCAATTGGCTAATGAGACCATTAAGCTCGCTGCTGTTTACGTGGATGCAGAGCTCATCAATCGCGCCAACATTTTTATGGGTCACCTTTACAGAAAAGTTATTTAATGCGGTGTAAAAGGCTTTCACATCGTGTGTTTTGGCTAATGCTTTAAGCTCATTTAAGCTTGGCTGAGAAGTACCACGGGTGTTTAGCTGTAATTTTTCAGTCGTATTTTTAGTAGAACGGCTTATTAAGTAAAAAATTACAGTACCAATCCATAAAATATACCCTAAAGCGGCAAAAACTATTAACCAAAGAGGAGTATCACTTTTAGTTTCAATAGGTTGTGTGCCAGTTTCTTGATTCGAAATATTTTCAAGAGTAGGTGAATTATTTGTGCTGGGTTGTGGGTTTGCTATGGCTGTATTAGGCGCGGTAGTACTTGGCGTTACTGTAATAGTACGCTTTGGTAATGTGGCTAAGCTAATACGGTTCATTTTGGTATTAAACCAAGGCAGCTTTATTTCAGGCAAAGTATAAGTACCTGGTTTTTGCGGCAGTAAGGCATATGATGCCGTTTGTTGCGATACAACGCGTCCGTCTCGCACTGCATTGTTATTTTCTTTTTTATCAGGATAGCTGCGTATGCCATCAATAGTAGGCATAGAGATTTCAGGTAATTGCTCTTTTGTAACTCCAAGCGCGGTAAGCGTAATAGTACGTGTTATAGGCGTACCTACTTCTACTGTGTTGTCGTTAGGTTGCCATTCTTCATCAAGGTTAACCAATTCGCTTGGTAACCATGCGCCTTTATAGTCACTCGGGATTGGTTTTATTTCTACTTGCTGATCATCGCCAAGAGCAGATACCTCCAGTTGGCGGTAATTTTGCTGTACTCGCCCTTGAAAAGCGGGGCCTGCAATCGTGTAGGCACCACTTTTTTGTGGCTGAATCAAATACTCACGAGTAATAACAAGGTAGCGTTTGCCATCAACTAGCTCATAACTCTCAGTTTGTTTACCTAATTGGGTTAGCTGAGCATCCTCCATACTTGGTGTGCTTAAGCTGCCATCAAGCAGTTCTTTGGCAAGGTAGAGCTTAACAGTGTAAACACCGGCTTCTTGCACAAATAATGAATTACTCGAGAGCGACGTTTTTAAAAATATTTCGTTATTTTTATCTGCATCAACTGAGCGTTTTGCCACTTTTAACTTAATAGGTTGTGAGGTTAACCCTGCAACGCTAAATGCTGGTATCGTGTAATCACCCTCTGTACGGGTCATTAGTTTAACTGACCACGTAGTTTGTTTATTAATGCTGCCATTAATAATGTTGGTACGAGAGCTTAAGCTTGTTGGGCCTACAACAAAGTCTTTTAACAGCGATGAGGTGTCTGGTTGCTCGCCTTTAACTGTATCGTCTACCGATATATTAAGCATAAAAAATTCACCCGCTAATACAGGGTTTTTATCTACGCTGGCTTCTAATTTGGTGGCAGCCCACGAAGGCATCGCACTTAATAGCAATAAACAGCAAAATAATCGCATTACCATGATTTTTCGACTCCTGTAGGGCGACGTTTGTATTGTCTTTTTTGGGCTTCTAATTGCATTTTATTCCGTAATAAAATAGCCGGATCGTCCGGGACTTTTCTAAGTAGTTGATTAAGCTGTTGTGCTTTTTCTTTTTCTTCATTAGTGAGCTCACTTGCTTGGGCTTGCATCGCTTGTTGCTGAGCATTTTGTTTTTGCTCATCAGTGGCAGGTTGCTCACTTATTGCTTGTGGCTTACTTTGTTGCTGCTCATCCTCTTTAGGCTGGTCAGCGTCTTTATTTTGCCCTTGTTCGCTTTGTGGCTGGGCTTGCATATCAGGCTCATTTTGCTTATCTGATTGCTCGCCAGGCTCACCTTGTTGATCTTTGGGTTGTTCAGACTCTTTATCTGATTTTTCATCGCTTGAGCTTTGACTTTCGTTTTCGCCTTTTTCAGAATTGCTTTTATCACCATTTTGTTGCTGATCCTGTTTTGACTCATCAGAATTTTGCCCTTGGTTTTGCTCATCTTTTTTCTGACTATCATCTTGGTCTTGAGAGTCGTCGCCGTCGCTTTGCTGATCTTGCTGGTTTTGTTGCTCTTGTTGATTTAGTAATTGCTCAACTAAGGCTTGGTTATCGGCTGCTTGCGTAAAGTCATCTTGTAAGGTTTGGGCTTGTTTGTACGCTTCAATTGCGTCCTCAAGTTTGCCAGCTTTGGCAAGGGCATTACCGTAGTTGTATAAACCGGTAGCCGACTTATCATTACTAAACTCATTAAGTGCAGCATCAAAATTACCTTGCTGGTATAGCGCCGCGCCTTTTAACTCACTCGATTGCGCCTGTGTTGCTGCATCGTATTCTTTATTATTGTAAGCCTCTAATGCACGTTGATCTGCATTTTGCAAAAGAGTAGGGAGCTCTACGGCATACGCATTTTGCTGCGGTAAAAAACCAAAAGCTAAAAAAGCCCCCAACAAGGCAGCGCGTCTAAATAAATACAAGCCAAATGGCAGTAATAACAAGAGTCCGTAAATACCTGCATCTATTCGCCAAAGCGCGTGGCTTTGTTTTTCGTCTTTCAATAATTCACTCTGCGCATTTGGAGCAAACGTATTTATGTCGTTATTGCTAGGTTGGTAACTAGCAAATTTACCGCCGCTGCTTGATGCTAAATTTTTAAGCTGAGAGGCATTAATTGTAGGTACTACAATTTGGCCGTATCTGTCTTTCAAAAAGCCGCCTTCAGGTAACTTAATTGGTGCGCCTTGAGCGGTACCTACACCATATATATTTAATCTATATTGGGTGTTACTGGTAAAGCTACTCACGTCGCTTTGTTCTTGTTGGTCAATACCGTCGGTCACTAAAATAATGTCGCCATCAATATAACCTGCTTGTGTTAATAGCTCTTTGGCCATATCAAGACCCGCTAAAACGTTTGAGCCTTTGTCTGGCATTATTTCAGGGCTTAAGCTTGGAATTAAATTACTGAGTGTTGTGGCATCGTTTGTTAGTGGTGAAATTATATAGGCCGTGCCTGCGTAAGCTACAAGCGCGGTATCACCTTCTTTAAATAGCTCAATCATATCAAGCGCTTTAAAGCGTGATTGCATTAAACGATTTGGTAAAATATCGGTGCTGTACATTGAGTACGACATATCCATAACAATTACACGGGCACTTTTACTTTGAAATACAGGAACTTGTTTTTTCTCAAAACTAGGCCCAGCACTAAATAAAATGCCAAGGCTGCAAAACAAAGCAACTAACCAAAGTGGCTGGCTGGCTTTAGTGTTTGCTTCGCTCATTATAAATTGTGCTAAATGAGGTGCAATTAGCTGCTCACTGGTGGTTTTTTTATGCTTAATTAAGGCAACAAAAAATAATGCCACAGCAGGTATGAGTAACCATAAAAGAGCGGGGCGAATAAATTCAAAATCCATTAGTTTGGCTCCTTTAATGCACGCAGTGTACTAAGCATTACTTTTAAGCTAATAAGTAAAATAGCGATAAGTAACGGGTAGTAAAATAATGAGCTTTGTGGGCGAAATGTTTGTTCATCAGCGCTAATAGGTTCAAGCTTATCAAGCTCTGCGTAAATTTGTTGAAGGCCAGCTACATCTTTGGCTCTAAAGTATAATCCGCCAGTTTGCTCGGCAATCTTTTTAAGTAAGCTTTCATCTAAATTACTGCCACTAGAGCCACCCACATTAAAGAGGCTAAAGCCGCGCGGATTATCTGAGCCAACACCAATGGTGTACACTTTAATCCCTTCTTCGCGAGCTAGCAGTAGGGCATCTTCTGGGTTTAGATTGCCCGCGGTATTTTGTCCGTCGGTTAATAGCACCACAATACGGTTACTTTCATCTTTATTGGCAAAGCGTTTTACCGAAAGACCCAATGCATCACCAATGGCTGTTGCGCGCCCTACTAAACCAATTTGCGCTTCGCTGAGCATTTTACTTACTGTTTTAACGTCGCGGGTGAGCGGGGTTTGTAAAAACGCGGTGTCGCCAAATAATATTAGCCCAAGCCTGTCGCCTTGACGTTGCTCTATAAAATCACTGAGTACAGCTTTTACCATGGTAAGGCGGTCAACATATTGGCCATTATAAGCCATGTCTTGTTCGGTCATCGAGCCTGATAAATCGACCGCTAACATTATATCGCGTCCTTCATTTGGTAATGAAATTGGCTCATCTAACCATGTTGGATTGGCAGCAGCAGTAACAAGTAATAACCAAATTACCCACTCGAGGGGATTTAAACGTCGTGCGTGTGGCTCGATGCTTTGGCTGGTTAAATTGTGCTTTGCAAAACTGGGTATACGTAAACGCGTACTGGCATTACTTGCTGCGGGTTTTAATAGTAAAAGTAATAAAGGCAAGGGTAGTAATAAAAATAACCATGGCCAGCTAAATTCAAACATTTACTGACTCCTTTATTTTAAATTGCTTAATACCTTGGCGAAATTTTTCGCACAGTGTTGTATCTTTTTGGCTAGGGTTATACAAGCTTAGTATTTCTTGTTCTGTAAAGCTTAAACCGGTGAGTGTATTAAGTGTTGTGCACCATTTAGAGGTAGATTGCGCAGCAAGTCGCTTGTCGTAATATTCAATCACTAAACGTTTTAAAATAATATGCAGTTGCTGAGGGTTTTGCTCACTTTGACTCAATTGTATTGCGTAGCGTTTAGGCTTTTTAAATTTATGTTTTTTATAAAATATATAAATAGCTGCGCACAGTGCTAAAAACAGCAGTGCAATAATAACCCACCAAGCAGGGGCGAGTGGCCACCAATTAACTTGGCTTGGCGCTATTATATCGTGCAGGCCATCGAGTGGATTGGTTTGCATGGTTATTTTCTCACTAATTGCAGCTCAAGCGGTGTTGCTGCATTGAATGATATTAAATTAAGACCCGATTTAGTTAGGCGATTAAAGCGCGCGCTAAATGCTTGCTCAGCATTTTTAGCAAAGCGTTCTCTAAAGCTGTTATCCATTAATGGTAGGGCAAAGTCTTGACCATTTGCATTAACGGTAACGGCTTGCTTAAACGCAGGTAACTGATGCTCAAATGGATCGCTTATGTGGCAACCAATCAGCTCGCAGTGGCGGCTTAATATTTCAAGTTGCTTAAAGCTGGCATCATCCAGAGCATTAAAATCAGACACTAAATACACTAAGCTGCCTGGTTTTGCTAAATGGTTAAGGCGCTTTAGGTTATCGCTAAAGTTGTTAGTGGCTGTTTTATCAATATTGTTAAGCGCTTGCTGGTGGTTGTCGCATAAATTATGACAAAGCTTAAGCACTGCTTTTTCGCGGGCGCTGGGTTTTAGCTCTAAATGCGAGTGCTGATTAAACACAATACCGCCAATTCTATCGCCGCGCTGACACGCCGACCATGCAACAAGAGCGCTTATATGCGCAGCTTGCACCGACTTTAACAGTAACTTTGAGCCAAACAGCATTGAGTTAGAAAAATCAGTGAACACAAACACAGGGCGCTCTTTTTCTTCTTGAAAGAGCTTTGTGTGAGTCTCGCCGGTACGCGCAGTAACTCGCCAATCAATAGAGCGAATATCGTCACCTTGCTGATAATGTCGCACTTCGGCAAATTCCATTCCTCGGCCTTTGTGCGGTGCAAGGTATTGCCCTGTTAAGGTATTTTTTATTTTTACCTTAGGGGCAAGTTCAAGCAATTGCGCTTTGGCTTTGTAATACATCAGCTCTTTGAGTGCTAAATTAACACCGTGGCTATGGCTCTGTTTGAGCCATGCTTGGGTTTCTAATTGTTTTTGCATAACTTATGGTACGGCTACAAGTTCAACTATACGGCTTATTACTTGATCTTTAGTAATGCCATCGGCTTGGGCTTCGTAACTTAAAATAATACGATGACGCAGTACGTTATGCACAACAGCTTGAATGTCATCAGGTGCTACAAAGTCACGGCCTTGAAGCCATGCATGAGCACGAGCACATTTATCAAGTGCTATTGTTGCACGCGGACTTGCACCAAACTCAATCCAGCTACCTAGTTGCGCGTCTAATTTAGCGCCTTCACGGGTGGCTATAATAAGTTGTACTAAATATTGCTCAAGTGGCTCTGCTAAATAAAGGCCTAATATTTCTTTACGCGCTGCAAATAAATCGCTTTGACTAATTTTTTGCATTACTGGTTGTTGCTCGTTAAGCGCTTCGCCGCGTGTTAAACGCAGTATATCAAGCTCATGCTCTGCGCCAGGGTAGTCAATACTTAGGTGCAGTAAAAAGCGATCCAGCTGGGCTTCTGGTAACGGGTAAGTCCCTTCTTGCTCTAGCGGGTTTTGCGTTGCCATAACTAAAAACAGTTCGCTAAGCGGATAGGTATTTTTACCCACGGTAACTTGTCGCTCTGCCATGGCTTCTAATAGTGCTGATTGTACTTTGGCTGGTGCACGATTAATTTCGTCAGCTAAAATTAGGTTGTGAAAAAGAGGGCCTTTTTCAAATACAAACTCGCTAGTTTGTTGGCGGTAAATATCGGTACCTGTTACATCAGCTGGTAATAAATCTGGCGTAAACTGTACGCGCTGAAATGAGCCTTCAATGCCTTTAGCAAGTGCATTAACTGCACGTGTTTTTGCAAGCCCAGGAGGGCCTTCTACTAATAAGTGACCATCAGCTAAAATAGCAATAAGTAGCGCTTGAGTAAGCTCTGGCTGGCCAATGATTTGTGTATCTAAGTACGTTTTTAATTGTGAAAATGCGTTAGCTGCCATAATAAGTGGACTGTCCTCGTCAGCTGGGTTTGTACCTAATAGTGTTAGGTGATAAATACTGACCTATTTATAAGGTTTATAATTGGGTAACTCAAGAGTTAGACTGTATTTTTTAAAATAGTTCGTTATTTTTTAACGAATTTTAGCGTACCACAAAACTTTGTAAATGCGTCTAAAAAAGCCTATTGTGATAGTCGTAATTAAACACTGTTTATATAAATTTGTGTTTATCTATTGGCTTTAGGGCACGGGTTGTTTAGAATCGAGGAAAACAAACAGGTCAGACCTGTCAGCGGGAGAGCATAAATGTCTGAGCAAAACATACTAAAAACACCAAAGGGCGACCGTATTGCCATCGTTAGCGGCTTACGTACACCTTTTGCAAAACAAGCAACAGCGTTTCACCATGTACCTGCACTTGATATGGGGAAATTGGTGGTTAACGAAATGCTTGAACGATTAAATTTCAATAAGTCAGAAATTGATCAACTTGTATTTGGTCAAGTAGTACAAATGCCAGAAGCGCCAAATATTGCACGTGAAATTGTATTGGGCACAGGTATGCCTGTATCGGTTGATGCATATTCTGTATCGCGCGCATGTGCTACCAGCTTTCAGGCTATTGCTAATGTAGCTGAGTCTATTATGGCGGGATCTGTAAGTGTAGGTATTGCAGGTGGCGCAGATTCGTCATCAGTATTGCCAATTGGTGTAAGTAAAAAGCTAGCAGGCAGCTTAGTTGATTTAAATAAAGCGCGTACGCTTGGTCAACGTTTAAAAATATTTTCAAAACTGCGTTTAAAAGACTTATTACCAGTGCCTCCTGCAGTTGCAGAGTACTCAACAGGCCTTTCAATGGGGCAAACTGCTGAGCAAATGGCTAAAACACACAACATTAGCCGTGAAGATCAAGATGCGTTAGCGCATCGTTCTCACTCACTTGCAACGCAAGCATGGGCTGATGGTAAGTTAAAAGATGAAGTAATGACGGCGCATTTACCGCCATATAAAAGCTTTATTTCAGAAGACAACAACATTCGTAAAAACTCAACGGTTGAAGGCTACGCCAAGCTTAAACCTGTTTTTGACCGTCAGCACGGTACTGTTACCGCTGCAAATGCAACACCATTAACTGATGGTGCAGCGGCCGTACTTATGATGAGCGAAAGCAAAGCAAAAGCACTTGGCTATGAAATACTAGGTTACGTACGTAGCTTTGCATTTTCGGCAATTGGCGTAGAAAAAGACATGTTAATGGGCCCAGCTCATTCAACGCCTATTGCACTAGATAGAGCGGGTATTACGCTTGCTGATTTAGATTTAATTGAAATGCACGAAGCGTTTGCATCGCAAACACTTGCCAATATGAAAATGTTTGCCTCAGACAAATTTGCACAAGAGCATTTAGGTCGCAGCAAAGCAATTGGCGAAATTAACATGGATAAGTTTAACGTTAACGGCGGCTCTTTAGCATATGGTCACCCATTTGCAGCAACAGGCGCACGCTTAATTACGCAAAGCTTACACGAGCTTAAACGTCGTGGTGGCGGTTTGGCATTAACAACAGCGTGTGCTGCTGGTGGTTTAGGTGCAGCCTTTGTATTGGAGAGCGCGTAATGACTGATTCAGTATTTAATTTAGCGGTAGATGAAAACAAAATTGCCGTAGTAACGATTGATGTGCCAGGGGAGAAAATGAATACCCTGCGCAGTAGTTTTGCCGATGACTTAAAAGCATTATTAGAAGACGCTAAGTCGCAAAATGTAAAAGGCATGGTATTTATAAGCGGAAAAACCGATAACTTTATCGCGGGCGCCGATGTAAAAATGCTTGATAGCGTTCAAAAGCGTGATGATGCTTTAGCTATTAGCGAACTATGCCATCAAGCATTTTTTGATATGACAAAACTGCCATACACAACAGTAAGTGCGATTCATGGCGCTGCATTAGGTGGTGGTTTAGAGTTTGCTTTAGCGTGTGACTACCGTGTTGGTACCGACAGCGATTTAACAAAAATTGGCTTACCAGAAGTGCAACTTGGTTTACTACCAGGTGGCGGCGGTACGCAGCGCTTAACTAAAATTGTTGGTATTCAAAAAGCACTTGAGTGGATGCTAACAGGTAAACAAATTCGCCCTAAGCAAGCTAAAAAAGCAGGCGTGCTTGATGACTGTGTACCACACAGTGTGCTGCTAAAAGTTGCAAAAGAATTTGCGACTAAGAAAAAGCCACAAGCAAAAGAGCCAAAGCTCGACAATATTAGTAAATTACTAGAGTCAAACCCGTTTGGCCGTAACTTTATCTTTAAAAAAGCTAAAGAAAACGTACTTAAAAAAACGGGCGGGCACTACCCAGCACCACTCGCTATTATTAAAGCTGTGCGTGCTAGTGTAGAGCTTGATGAGCTAAAAGCGTATAAAACAGAAGCTGAAAGCTTTGCAACACTTGTAATGAGTGACGAATCGAAAGCGCTTCGCGGTATTTTCTTTGCAACCACTGAAATGAAAAAAGAGTGGCGCAATGAAGACGCACCCGCAATTAGCAAAACTGCTGTTTTAGGTGGTGGACTAATGGGCGCAGGTATTGCGCACGTAAGTGCTGTTAAAGCTAAAGTACCGGTACGTATTAAAGATGTAGCAGAGCAGGGCATTAGTAATGCAATGAGCTACACCTACAAAATTTTAGACAAGCGCCTTAAGCGCCGTATTATGTCTAAAGCTGATATGCAGTTAACAATGAACCGTATTACAGGTACAACAGACTACAGCGGCTTTAAACACATTGATTTAGTAATAGAAGCTGTGTTTGAAGATCTTGCGCTTAAGCAAGGTATGGTTGCCGACGTAGAGCAGCAATGCCAAGAAAATACAATTTTTGCTAGTAACACGTCATCATTACCAATTTCGCAAATTGCAGCGCAGGCAGCACGTCCTGAAAATGTAATTGGCTTACATTACTTTTCACCAGTAGAAAAAATGCCATTAGTGGAAATTATTCCACACGAAGGTACATCTAAAGAGACTATTGCTCGCGTTGTTAACTTTGCACGTAAGCAAGGTAAAACGCCAATTGTTGTAAAAGACATGGCCGGTTTTTACGTAAATCGTATTTTAGCGCCTTACTTAAACGAAGCTGCTAATTTAATGCTTGCGGGTGAGCCAATTGAAAAGATTGATGCAGCCCTAGTTGAGTTTGGCTTTCCGGTAGGACCGCTGGCTCTACTTGATGAAGTAGGGATTGATATTGGCTCTAAAATTGCTCCAATTCTTGAAAAAGAATTAGGTGAGCGTTTTAAAGGCCCTGATGCATTTATGCGTATGATTGATTCAAAACGCCTTGGCCGTAAGTCCGGTCGTGGTTTTTATGAATACGACAAAAAAGGCAAAAAGGTTGATGAGTCAGTTTACGAACTATTGGGTGTTACCCCAGCTCCACGTTTAAACAAAAGCGAAATTGCTAAGCGATGTGTATCGAAAATGCTTAACGAAGCAGTACGCTGTTTAGATGATGGCATTATTGCAAGCCCTCGTGATGGCGACATTGGTGCAATATTTGGTATTGGTTTCCCACCATTTTTAGGTGGCCCGTTTAGCTATATGGATAAATTAGGCGCAAGTAAAATAAGCTCTGATATGTCTACATTAGCTAACAGCGATGCTAACTTTGCTCCATGTGAGTCACTGGTAACAATGGCAAGCTCTGGTACTACTTTTTATAATGCAGCAACTGTTGAGGTTGTAGCTCCTGAAGTACAAAGCACTGAGCCACAAGAGCAAAGTGTCACTGAGCCTGAAGTTACTAAAGAGATTGAAACAAAAGAATAAAGTTTCTACTGTTTATAAAAACCGCATTTAGATGCGGTTTTTTTATGATTTTTAATATTTAAATGAGGAGCTTAATGACATTATTTACACAAAGATTGAGCATGTACCAAATGGAAGAATCTGATTGGCCTCTTTTTCTAGCGCTTCATCGCGATCCTCAAGTCCTTAAGTATTGTTTTGATATGCCAATGGAGTCACTGATAAGAAACCGCTTTGAGATACGCTTACCTAAGTGGAATACTAAATCACGCCACCCACTGTGCTTACTCATTATTAATAATAAAACAAAACAACCAGTGGGTGTTACAGGCTTTGCCTATGACGGAGAAACCGCAGAGCTTGGTTATTTATTATTGCCAGAGTATTTTAATAAAGGCTACGCGACAGAGTCTTTAAGAGCTGTGATTGATTGGGCTTGGAAAGAATGTGGTATTAGGCAGTTTAAAGCTGTCGTAACGCGTGGCAATATTGGTTCTGAAAAGGTGCTTAGTAAGTGCGGCTTAACCCATACCGATACACTTTTTAAAGTGCATACAATAGGCGAAAAGTTATATGACGATTTAATTTATACGCTTAAGGTTTAAGGTTTTAATGGGCTAGTTTCCTAGCCCAAAAAGTGCTACAAGTGAAGTGCGATAGCTTTGCGGTCTTTTTCTGGCATGTTTTCTACGACTAAATTAAATGAGTTATCAATCATTCTCTCAATTTCACCTTGTGCAATTGTGCCGTCTAAAATTACTGTGTTCCATAAGCGTTTATTCATATGGTAACCAGGGATCACTGCCGGGAAAGTATCACGCAATGATATTGCTTCATCAGGATCGCATTTTAAGTTAAGCCACCAAATAACCTCACCATCATCATTAGTTTGACCGTCATTGCCAATAGCAAGAGTCGCAAACATTTTATGATTCACTTTATATACATCAACCTCTTGCGCAAATGGTTTTGTAACCTGAACAAGTGGTTTTTTAACTAAATACTCATGTACTTTTTTCTGGTCCATGATCCATTCCTTGAAGTCATACTCGGTAAAGCTACCATAGCAGTTTTTTTCACATTTGATTATATGTATTTTAGTATAAATTAAAATTTTACAAGCTAATACAACATGTAGCGTAAAACCAACGTAATTTTAGTTGAACAAAATCCAGTTCGTGGTATGTTTCTGCCAATCAAAAAAATAATAGGAATTCACACATGCCAAAGGCGAGTGATGTTAAAAAAGGTACTGCTATTGACTTCAATGGCCGCGTTTTAGTTGTAAAAGATATTGTGCGCTCTGTGCCGCAAGGTCGTGCTGGTGGTAGTTTATACCGTATGCGTTTATACGATGTGGTGACCGGTGGTAAAGTTGACGAAACATTCAAAGACAGTGACATGCTAACGCTGGCTGATTTAACACGCCGTGAAGTAATGCTATCGTACATTGATGGCGACGAGTATGTGTTCATGGATAATGAAGATTACACGCCTTACAACTTAAACAAAGATGCTATTAGCGAAGAAATTTTATTTGTTAATGAAGAAACGCAAGGCGTACACGTCATTGTTATTGATGGCGCGCCAGTAGGACTTGATTTACCGTCAAGTGTTGAACTTGTTGTTGAAGAAACAGACCCATCTATTAAAGGTGCATCTGCAAGTGCTCGTTCAAAACCTGCACGTATGTCTACTGGCTTAAATATTTCTGTGCCAGAGCATATTTCAACAGGTGACCGTATCCGTATTAATACTGTTGAACACAAATTTATGGGTCGTGCTGAAAAGTAACGCGTAAATTATAATTTTAAAAGCCGAATCTGTGTTTAACAGGTTCGGCTTTTTTGTGCGCGGGGATTTGTTGCTTTAAATTTAATCACGTTAGCGTTAGAATAAGCGCCGTATTTTTGAGCAACTTTAAGGGGTAGCTTTGTTTATAGTTTTACTAAGCAGTGCATTTATAGCTTTAATGTATTTAGAAACCATTAAAAAAGGCATGCCAATTAAACGATGGCTGATTTTAGGCGGTTTACTTGGACCTGTAGCCTGGTGCTTGTTTAATCTACATTATCGTCGCGCTTTAGTTAGAAATGTAGGAATAAATGCGTGTATATGGCGCCCTTAATTTATCGACGCCACATTTTTATTTTTTCTAATTAAGCTTGGGGCTGCTTTAGTTTGTTGCTGCTTTAAAAATTCAGTAAATTCACTTTTTGATAGTGGCTTGGAATAATAATAACCTTGTACTGTTTCGCAATTAAGCTTTTTGAGTATATCAATTTGATGGGCTTGTTCTACACCTTCAGCCACTACATGTAAATCAAGGTTATGCGCAATAGTGACTATTGAGTCGACCATATTACGGCCACGTTCGTTGGTCATGTCATCTATAAATGCTTTATCTACTTTAAGTGTATTAAGCGGAAATTGCTTTAAATACGCTAATGATGAATAACCAGTACCAAAATCATCCATTGCTAAATGAATACCTCGGGCACTTAACGAACGCATAATTGCAATGGCTTCTTTAGGGTCATCCATTACAGTACCTTCTGTTATTTCAAGCTCTAAAAAGTATGAAGGTAATTCGTTTTTTTGCAAAATAACGTCAATACGAGAGGTTAAATCGGGGAGGCTAAATTGCTTTGCTGATAAGTTAGCGGCTACTCGACCGCTAAATAAACCGCTATCTAGCCATTCTTTTACGTCTCTGCAGGCTTTGTTTAATACCACTTCACCAATTTCAATTATTTGGCCCGTTTCCTCGGCTATAGGTATAAATACACCAGGGCTAATAATGCCTTTTTTGGGTGTAATAAAGCGCACTAACGCTTCCATTCCGGTTAGCTTGCCTGTGCGAATATTCATTTTTGGTTGGTAGTACACTTCAAAATGGTCTTCTTTTAAACCAAAGCGCATGAGGTTTTCAATTTGCAGTCGTTTAACGGCTTGACGGTTCATCGTGTCGTTAAAAAATAAGTAGCTGTTACCTTTCTTTTTAGCATGATACATGGCGGTATCTGCATTTTTTAAAAGCAGTTCAGGCGTATTACCGTCTTCTGGGAATAATACAATACCTACACTTGAGGTGATTGCCAGTTCGTGGCCTGCCATTTTAAATGGTGTAGCAATGGCTGCTAAAAACTGTTTAGCCATGCGTGTAATTACATGTATGTCGTTAGTGTCAGACATTACCAGAGCAAACTCATCGCCGCCTAAACGATAAAACACATCATTTTCGCGGGTTAGTTTATTTAAGCGCATTGCTAGTTTAGCTAATAAGCTGTCACCTAGCTGATGTCCTAACGAGTCATTTATTTTTTTAAAGTTATCTAAATCGAATACAAGCAAGGCGTGATGCGAATTGAGTTTTACTAGTTTATGCAAATCAGTAAAAAATAAATTTCGGTTAGGCAGACTGGTTGTGCGATCTCGATTCGATAAGTTATGTAATTGCGATTCTGCTTTTTTACGCTCTGTTAAATCTGAATATACAACGACATAATTAGTTATTTGATTTTGATCGTTTTTAATTTCATCTATGGATATTTCTATCGGTAATAAAATACGCTCACTATTACGAAGCTTCACTTCTTGTTGAATATGTTCGCGCTCTTTTACTATTTCAATAATTCTGTTTGTGTAGCTTGGCTCATACCCAGATAGGCTAAAATCTTTTCCTAAGTATTGTTCGCGTACGCCACCAAACAAGGTTAAAAAGCTAGGGTTTATATCAACCAGTTTAAAGTTTTTATCGTAAATTGCTAAGGCGTCAGTAAGCGACTCAACACATTTTGCAAAAAGGTTTAAGCGCTCTTCAGTTGATTTTAACTGTGATATATCGCGAACGGTACCCGTCATTCTAAGGGGGGATAAGTTGGCGTCTTTTTCAATTATTTTTCCGCGATCGAGCACCCAGTGCCAACGACCAAAAGTATCTTTGATTCGGTAGGTGGCTTCAAAAAAAGCAGACTGCTCTGCAAAGTGCACTTTTAGCAAGTGCTCAACGTTATTAATATCGTGAGGATGGATAAGGCCTTTATTTGGTGGAAACCCCATTAACGTAGTTGAGTCCATTAAATACTTATCGTTAATACGAATAACTTCGCCTGTTTTTATGTTCCAGTCCCAAAGTGTATCGCCGCTACCTTCTACGGTACTTTTAAGGCGTTTTTCCGAAAGTCGAAGTTGGCGGCGTGAACGTCTAAGTTTATGGATTACAAATAACAGGTAGGGCAAAGCAAGCGATATAATGGCGCTTGCTAGTATAAGTATATTGTCTGAGTTGTAATTAAGTGACGACTCAAAGGCAAAAAGCTCAAATGAGTAAGCAAGTACTACAAGCATGCTTAGTTTTATTGTTGTTTTTATCATTTTTTGATTACTTCTAATTTACAAATGATAATTTAAAACAAGCTAAACCTAGAGTCAAAGAGATTGAGAGTAAACGGGCATATTTTGAGATTTACTGACTTTCGCCGAGCTTAAAAGCTCATATCTTGGTCTATTATCATCAAATAGGCTTAGTGCATAAACTTTTACTTCTCTTAGTGTTAGTGCGTTTAGGGCATCTAAAAGTCGCTGCTGCATATGAAATTCGTGATCTCTGTTACCAATAGCAAGCCATAACCGTTGTGAGCGCAGGCGCAAGTTTTTATCTTTTTCTGCAATATGAGTACTAAGGCCATGTTTTTGCTGTTGCCAATCGTTTTCATCAAGTGCATCAATGTTATCAAGGTATTTTTTAATAAAGCTGTTATGACGATGCAATAATGTTTTTGCATCAAACTTAGGTGACTGCACATAAAATGCTATTCCAGCACGAGTATTAAAAGGTGCATAACCTGCGCCCACTAAATAACCTAGCTGTTGTGTTGTTCGTAACTCGTTAAAGTAATCTTGATTAATTAAATGATTTAACGCCATCATTTTTACTTTTTCGGCCACGCAATCCGTTTGCGCCTGATAGTAAACTACCATGGCATGGTCGCTACAAGGAAGTTCTAACTCGTAGCGAGTTACTTTTTTAATTTCAAAAAGAGGGCGTCTTAAATCTTCAATTATGGCTGCGTTTTTTAGGTGTTCGGCGACCTTTTTTTGAAAGGCTAATGCATCACTTTGCTGCCAGTTACCATGTAAAAATGATTCAACATGTAGTGCTTTAAAAAAGTCTGTTCTGAACTCATTAAATTGCTGAAAACAGGTGTTTTTTAATGCCGATGCAAGCTCCCCAGGTTGAGGGTTCCAAGGCATTATTTTTGCGCCTAAAATACTAAATAACTCACTGACTGGTTTGTTTTGGTTGCTATTGCGCCAATGCCTTACAAGTTGTTTTTTATATTCAGCAAAGCGTTTTGCACAAATTTCTACATTAAATAAAGCATCTATTAATTGATCAACAAGCTCTAACTGACTGGATGAAAGCCCAGCGGTATGTAGAGTTAATCCACCTTGATGCGAGGTTAAGTGGTAGCTAAGTCCTGCAAGTTCTGCAGGATAAAATTGCTCGCCTACGCTATCCATAAATAAATCTGTAAATAAGCGGGTGAGTGCCATATGCTTTACATCTTTTACGGCAAAATCAGAATCCATGGCCAAATAAAAATGACCTTTAGCAACACGAAATGTGTTGTCTTGTTTAAACCAAAAGTCAAAACCGGGTTCTTTTACTAATAACTCGGGTTTTGTTTGTGGTTTTATGACATCAAATAACACCACTTCTTTTGTCAAATAAGGATTAGCGGTAGGCAGCAGCATTTCGCTCAGCGGTTTATTTATCTCGCTAAGTGCATCAAGCCAATTAGGTGAAATATGTTCTACTTTATATGGTGTGTTGTACCATGCGGTTTTATGTTCAGGCTCTACATCTGGATGTATAAGTACGATGCGCATATTATGTGGCGTTAACCACTGCATGGCCATTTCGTGGGTCGCTTTTTTAAAGCCTTCCATTAAATAGTCGCCTTGCACGTAATTTGCTTCGTCGTAATGCTGCATATTAATGCTTAAATTACTGACCCAATCAATCAAGCGTGACTTTTCTTGGTTATCGAATGCTATTTGTAATAGATTTTTTTTATCTTGGTATAAGCGCGGCAATTTTTCGGTGTTATCGTTAATTAAGCAAATATATTCAAACATCATTTCAATAATGTCTTCGAAGTATTCAATACCTTCATCGGTAAGCGCTAAGCTAATATTAAAATCTTTAAAGTTACTGCCATTAATACCACCGCCAGCAGAAAGCGCGTTTATCCAGCCTTGCTCTTTTAAAATAGAATAAAGAGAACCCGCGCCTTCATAGCCAAGTAAATGGGCGATAAAACTCACTGTTTTGTGGCGATAAAAGTCGTCAATATTAGGCATAGCAAAACTTATGATAAGTTTTTGCATATGCTTATGCGGCTCAATATGAAGTATTTTTCCTATGTCTTGTTTGCGATAGAGTGGCTCACTGATCTCTGGCTTTTTGAGGTTTTTATTACCCTTAATTGCGCCAAAGTAAGTTTGTGCCCAGCTTTGTAGTGTGTTTAATGTTTCGTTTGCGCAAATAACTAAAGTCATCCACTGAGCTTGGTACTGACTATTAAAAAAGTCGCGAAGCTCATCACTAATACAGCGCTCTCTGTCAGCTAAGGTTTGTAGGTTTCCTACAGAAAATTTAGCAAATGGATGAGCTGGATTTACCGTTTCTTTGTGGGCTTGATAAATACGGCGACCATCGTCTTTTATTTTTAGTTTAAACTCGGCTTCAATTGCGTTGCGTTCTTTTTCTGTTTCGGCTGAATTTAAAAGTGGCGCAATAAAAAAACGGCTAAATTGGGTAAGCGCCTGTTCAAATTCTTGGTTATTGATATCAAAAAAGTAACAGGTATGCTCAGTGCCAGTCCACGCGTTAGTGTTCCCGCCAGCTTGCGAAACAAAATTATTAAAACTGCCTGAATCTGGGTATTGGTCAGTGCCTAAAAAAAGCATGTGCTCTAAAAAGTGTGCTAGGCCTTGCCTATCAAGAGGATCGTCAAAATGCCCGGCGTTAACTGCCATTGATGCTGCCGCTTTTGTAGAATCTTTATCTTGCACTAATAGTACTTTTAGACCATTGTCCAGTGTAAAGGCGCGGTATGCTCTGTTATCATTGCGGCTGATATTCAAATGATGCTCCTGAAACTAAACGTTTACTTGTTAACAACAGATGATGGCTTCAGGAAAGCGAAATACAGCTTAAAGATTTACCTGAATCTCATGAAAGAATTATTTAGAAATAAATAGATTTATGTTGTTAATATAGCTGACAAATGGGCAAACTGGCTACTGTTTTATATTCTTTAATCGGTTGATTTTTTATGAAAACAATCCTAATAATGCGCCACGGCGAAGCAACACCCATGCAGGCTGATGATGCAGGTAGAAATTTAACCCAAGCAGGGCACGATGAAGCTGAAAAAATGGGCCTTTGGCTCAGTAAAGCACATTGCCCTGATGCACTGTTAGTTAGTCCTTACATTCGTGCACAGCAAACAGCTGCAGGTGTGGCTAAAAATAACGTATTTAAATTTAGTGAAACCACATCCGATATTATCCCCGAAGGCAAACCTCAAATTGCTGCTGACTATCTTGAAACGCTTATTGCTACTCATCCCCAATGCAACACATGGCTTATAGTGGCACACATGCCTATTGTAAGTTATTTAGTGGACCAATTAAGCCCTGGTAATATGCCAATTTTTAATACAGGTGCTGTTGCTGTTATTAGTTATGATGAGCAAACCCAGCGTAGTAGTTATATAAGTATAAATGCCCCAGAAAACCTTTAAATATAAATAATTGAGAGAAGTAATATGACGATAGAACGCTTACAAACAGGTGCGCGCATGAGCCGCATAGTAAAACACAACGGCACTGTGTATTTATGTGGGCAGGTATGTGCCGACGCGCAAAAAGGTATTAAAGAGCAAACTCAAACTATGCTTGATAAAGTAGAGGCGCTGCTTGATGAAGCAGGGAGTTCAAAAGAACATATGCTTAGCGCGACTATTTATGTAAAGAGCATGGAATACTTTGCTGATATGAATGCAGTATGGGATGCATGGGTACCCGAGGGTTATGCGCCTGCACGTGCCTGCGTAGAAGCTAAAATGGCACGTGATGCACTACTTGTTGAAATTTCAGTAGTTGCAGCTTTAAAAGAATAATAGCTTAAATGAATCGCTCCCCCGTTGTACTTATCACAGGCTCTAGCCGAGGTATTGGCGCAGCTACCGCACTATATTTTGCAAAGCATGGTTATGATGTTTGCATTAATTATAAAGCTGATTTAGCTAGTGCGAAGCTAGTAGCCGATCAAGTAAGAAGCTTTGGCGTTAGAGCTCAAGTTATAAAAGCAGATGTATCGAAAGAGGCAGATGTTTTGGCGTTGTTTGATTTTATTGATAAAGAATTTAGCCAACTTGATGTACTAATAAATAACGCCGGTATTTTAAAACCACAAATGCCCTTGTTAGAAATGAGTGCTAAGCGCATAAACGAAGTTTTGACTACAAATATTACCAGTGCTTTTTTATGTAGCCGAGAGGCAATAAAGCGAATGGGAAATGACGGTAGTATTGTTAATGTTTCATCGGGGGCAGCTAAAACGGGCTCTCCTAATGAGTACATTGATTATGCAGCATCTAAAGGTGCAATGGACACATTTACTATTGGCTTGGCAAAAGAGGTGGCAAGTAAAGGTATTCGAGTTAACTCGGTTAGACCAGGGCTTATTTACACTGATATGCATAGCGATGGCGGTGAAAAAAATCGAGTCGATCGTCTTAAAAGTAAATTACCCCTTGGCAGAGGCGGTACACCCGAGGAAGTTGCTGCAGCAATTTACTTTTTAGCTTCAGAGCACGCTTCTTTTACAACGGGTAGCTTTGTTGATGTAGCCGGCGGTTTGTAAGCTAAAGTAATAAAGCTAGCCAAAACGTAAAGCTAATAACACTTAAGATAGTAGAAAGTATGACAGCCCCAGCAAGAGTAGCTTCATGCTGCTTTATTTGAGTCGCAATAAGATAAGCATTTACGCCAACAGGGGACGCACTTAAAAGTACCAATACATTAAGTATTTGCGTGTCTAGCTTAAATACATAGGTGCCTACCAATAAAACTAGCGCAGGCAATAAAAATATTTTTAAAATTGATGCTATTAACGCCGGTTGCCAATTTGCAGCTATTTTATAAAAAGCTAAATTAGCACCAAGTACAAATAGCGCACAGGCAATTGCTGGTTTAGCTAATAGCTCCAAACTATTTGCTAAGTCGGTAAACAGTGTAACTCCTAATATGTTTAATATAAGCCCGCACCCAATACTCAGTACAATAGGATTTAGTACCATACTTTTTCCAAAGTGCGACCACGAAAATTTATCGCTGCTACCTTTAGCGCCTATTAAAAATGTAAGTGCAAATAACAATGTGCTATGAAAAGTAATGATCATAAATGCAATGGCTATCATTTCTTTGCCAAGCGAGGCAATAACAATAGGAATACCCACTAACACCATATTTGAATAGCTAGAAGCAAGTCCAAATACACCGTGTTGTTGGTAGTTTTTTAAATGTTTTTTACTTAAATAAAAGCGATCAATTAATATACCCACCCCAAATACACTCAAAACAGGTATGTAAAAGCTCAAAAATGCAAAAAGGCTAATACTTTGCTGTAAGTTAATTTGCGACATATTTAATAATAAAAAAGCAGGCAAACTAATATAAAAAGTAAACTTACTCAGGCCTGCGATATGCTGCTTGTCGAAAAATTTTAATCGGCAGCAGCTATAACCCAGCGCAACAATAAAAATGAGCGGAAAAATAATTGAAAAAATATGCACGTAGTTACATCCTAGTAATGGCTAAAGTTAGCGTCTAAATTCATCACTTTGCGGTAAATTAATTAAAATAAGTACAGCGCCTCTTCCACCATATTCGAGAGGGGCTTGGTGCATCGCTATTACGTCAGGGTGCTGTACTAAATACTGCGGTACTTTGTGCTTTAGTACACCGCCACCAATACCATGCACTACACATGCACAATAATAATGCTGCTTTTTACATTCGTGAATGAGTCCAGCGAGTTCATCTTTAGCAAGTTCTTTATTTAAGCCGTGTAAATCTAGCGTCAAATCGGGTGCAAAGTCACCACGGCGAAGCTGTTTAGCTAGGAAAGTATCTTGGCCAGGTTTTACATATTTAACCGTGCCGTGGGTGTCTATATCGGGAATATAAACGTCTGAGAAGAAAAATTCAGATTGAGCCTGCTTTTTTTGCTGGGCAAATTGCTTAGCTTGTGACACCTTAGGCTTTGTATCAAAACGATGAGTATCTTGTTTAAATACTTTGGCGCCTGTGATCGTTTGACGAAATAAGCTTATGTCGTCATTGCTTAGGGACGAATGTGATGGAGTGTCTTTTTTCATAACTATTACCTAAACAAAAAAACGTAAAAACGCAGCGCAAAAGGCGGTACAATACTTAAATGAGGGGCAATTGTAATTTGCCCAGCGCAGATAGGCAATGCAATCGTCTTAAAGACTCAAAACAGTCAGTAAGCTAATACAGGTAAAAATATATGAGCGATTTACAAATAGAAGAAGCAACACTCGAAGAAGCCGTTGCAGAACTGTCAACTTTACATGACTGGTTACGTTGGACTACAAGCCAATTTGCAAGTAGTAGTATATTTTTTGGACACGGTACAGATAACGCATGGGATGAAGCTGTAAGCTTATTACTGCCTGCGCTTAGCTTGCCTGTTGATGCGCCAAAAGAATTAATGCACGCGCGTTTAACAAGCACAGAAAAAAACCGACTTGCGGGTCTTATTGCAGAACGTATTAACGACTGCACACCAGTACCTTACTTAACAAACATTGCATGGTTTGCGGGTATGCCGTTTTATGTTGATGAACGTGTACTTATACCTCGCTCACCATTTGCCGAGCTTATTAGTAACCGCTTTACGCCGTGGCTTGAAGAGCCACAATCGGTAAACCGTATATTAGATTTATGTACGGGTTCGGGTTGTATCGCAATTGCACTTGCGCAAGCTTTTGAGCAGGCACAAGTTGATGCGGTAGATATATCGTATGAAGCGCTTGAAGTCACAGACATTAACATTAACGATTACATGTTGAGTGATCGCGTGTTACCGATTCAGTCTGATGTATTTAGCGGTGTACCAGGTCAAAAATACGACCTTATAGTAGCAAACCCACCGTATGTTGATGCAGAAGATATGGCTGACTTACCACGCGAATTTCATCATGAGCCAGAGCTTGGGCTTGCATCAGGCCACGATGGTTTAGATGTAACCCGTACTATATTGAGCGAAGCGAGTGAACATCTAACTGATAACGGTTTGTTATTTGTAGAAGTTGGTAACTCTATGGTACATATGGATGCACTGTATCCGGGCGCGCCGTTTGAATGGATTGAATTTGAACAAGGCGGCTTAGGTGTATTTGTAATTAGTAAAAAGCAGCTAGATGAGTATTTTGCAAAATAAGTAAAAAATGAATAGCCAAGCCCTGTGCTTGGCTATTGGTAGTCATTAGGAATGAGGAAAGTTAATGGCAGGTAATAGCATTGGGCAGTTATTTAAAGTGTCCACCTTTGGTGAGAGCCACGGCGTTGCATTAGGCGGCGTTGTTGATGGTACTCCCGCAGGTCTTGAAATCACAGAGGCCGACTTACAAATTGATTTAGATCGCCGAAAACCAGGCCAAAGCCGTTACACAACGCAGCGCCGTGAAAGCGATCAAATAAAAATATTAGCAGGCGTTTTTGAAGGTAAAACCACAGGTACCAGCATTGGTTTATTGATTGAAAATACCGATCAACGCTCGCAAGATTACGGCAAAATTAAAGATGTATTTCGCCCAGGTCATGGCGATTACACGTATTGGCATAAGTACGGCTTGCGCGATTATCGCGGTGGCGGTCGTTCATCTGCACGCGAAACCGCGATACGCGTAGCGGCAGGTGCTATTGCTAAAAAATACTTAAAGCAATTTCATGGTATTGAAGTTAAAGCATGTTTAAGTCAGCTTGGCCCTATTAAGGCGGAAACGTTTGACTGGGACGAAGTTGAAAATAACTTATTCTTCTTCCCTGATGCAAGTAAGCTTGAAGCGCTTGACGAATATATGCGTGACCTTAAAAAGCAAGGTGACTCAGTTGGCGCTAAAGTAAAAGTAGTGGCAAGCAATGTACCTGTTGGTCTTGGTGAGCCAGTATTTGACCGCCTTGACGCCGAACTTGCACACTCATTAATGAGTATTAACGCGGTTAAAGGCGTTGAAATTGGTGATGGCTTTGACGTAGTTGAGCAAAAAGGCTCTGAGCATCGCGACGAGCTAACCCCTGAAGGTTTTACATCAAATCATGCAGGTGGTGTACTTGCGGGTATTTCGACAGGGCAAGATATTATTGCTTCTATTGCGCTAAAACCAACGTCGAGCATTACTATTCCAGGTAACAGCATTAATACAAGTAACGAAGCGGTTGAGATGATCACTAAAGGTCGTCACGACCCGTGTGTAGGTATTCGTGCAATCCCGATTGCTGAGGCAATGATGGCCATTACCTTAATGGACCACTTACTGCGTCAACGCGGACAAAATCCACATGTAAACCACGAACATGGGCCAATTAACGGCTCTGTGTAAGTATATATAATTATAAAAAAACGCGGATTACCGCGTTTTTTTATGTCTGTAATTTAGTTAGGAGCCTTTCAGGAGTTGTTCAAGTAAGCCCTATATACTGCAAGAAGGAGGGTAGTAATCATGAACGATAATATTAATGAACACTCACAAATAAAAGCCCAAGCTGCAATAGCCCGCTTAGAACGTTTCAGTAAGTTAACGGATAGCAGCATTGGTATTCCTTTTACTAAATTTAATATAGGTTTGGAGGCTGTGATTGGCTTAGTCCCTGTTATAGGTGATGCCGCAGGGCTAATTTTATCAAGCTATGTGCTTATAGAAGCGCAGCGTTTAGGTGTGAGTAAACGTATAAAGACTAAGATGATCATTAATATGCTCATAGATTTTGTGGGCGGCTTAGTACCATTTTTTGGCGATATATTTGATGCGTTTTTTAAAGCTAACACGCGTAATACACAACTATTGAAAAAACATTTAAACAAGCAGTTAAGTGAGTAATTAATAGCTTTAAGTAACCGTTAGCACAGAGACTTTAAACAAAATGTTGTTGGTTGTTTAATCACCTAGTAAGGTAGGAGCGTCTATTCACTTTGGTATTTACAATATGCAATTATTCATCGGTAATAAAAACTACTCCAGCTGGTCATTACGCGCATGGTATTTAATGAGTAAATTTGATGTTGAGTTTAGTGAAACTCAGCTGGTACTCGACACCCCTGATTTTTACAATGAGCTAAAAAAGACCTTTGCTGTGCAAAAAGTCCCAGCGTTAATTGATGGCGATTTACAGGTATGGGATTCGCTAGCAATTTGTGAATATATTAACGATGCTTACTTATCGGGCGCTGCATGGCCAAAATATATTACCCAAAGAGCTAAAGCGCGTGCGCTAAGCGCTGAAATGCATTCAGGCTTTATGGCGCTGCGCAGTGAAATGCCAATGAATATAAGAGCTACCCGTAAAGTAGACCTATCGAGCGAAGCATTAAAAGACATAGCCCGTATAGACGAGATATTTGCACAGCAACAAGATGTGTTTCCAAATGAGTGGTTTTTTGGTGACTTTAGTATTGCTGATGCTATGTACGTACCTATTGTATTGCGTTTAAAAACATATCAAATTACGTTATCGCCAGAGGCGCAACAATATTGTGACTTTGTTATGCGTTGCCCAGTATTACAAGTATGGATCACTCAGGCATTAACCGAAACCGATATTGTAGAGTGTGATGAAGCAGGAACGCCTTTATAATTATTGTTTTTCATATGGCATGTTCTATGCCTTAAAATCATAAGTTTAAACTAGGCAGCTCATGTATCTAAATCACCCAAGGTATGGCAATAAACCGATAACTACCAATACCTCAGTGACAATAGAAGCTATAGAGAATGCGCACTGGCGTTACTCGAGGCTTAAATACTTCCCTGATACGGTAATATTGGCAGATATAAAAAAGCAAAACTATGCCATTGACCCTCGGGCACTTTATGTTGATATTGAAGATAAGTGCGAAAGTTGCTCTAAGGCATTTATTTTTTTTGCTCAAGAGCAGCAATATTGGTTTGAGGTACTTGATTTTTGGGTCGATTCACACTGTACACGTTGTTTTGAATGCCGTAAGCATGCCAGATATATACTAACTCTACGTAAACGGTACGGTATGTTAACTGGCTTAGCCAATAAAACCTCAAGTGAAAAAACACAGCGTAAAGAACTTGCCAATACGCTTTACTGTTTAGGTATTATTAAAAATATCAATAAAGTGAAAGATTAATCCGCTTATATTTTACTATCCCGCCTTATTTTTACTTTAGTTGTAAAAGCCCGTACAATTCGTCTCGTTTTTAGTGCGCTAATATGGCGCTGTAACCGAGACGAATTAATCAATTTTTATGCATCAAATAGCTGATCTAATTTCAATTTTTGAGCGCACTTTTTATCAAAGTCACAATACACGATTGATAAAAGGCGATTGTGAGCCTGTGTATCTGCCTGCAACAGAGCAGGTGCCATATCACCAAGTTGTATTTGCGCATGGTTTTTATGCCAGTGCATTGCATGAAATAGCGCACTGGCTGGTGGCCGGTGATGCACGTCGGTTATTAGAAGATTACGGCTACTGGTACTGCCCAGATGGGCGCGACAAACAAAAACAAGCTGAGTTTGAAAAGGTAGAAATAAAGCCCCAAGCTATAGAGTGGTTATTAAGCACCGCAGCAGGGTTTAATTTTAATGTGTCGGTGGATAACTTAAACGGCGAGCAAACGTGTCGGTTTGATTTTCAGCAGCGCGTACATGCACGGGTATTATTGCTAATCGAAAATGGCTTTAACTCTCGTACAGAGTCACTTTTAAAAGCACTGTGTGGTTTTTACAATACACCGTGGCCCTTAACAGCGCAGCAATTTAATTGGCAACATCCAAAGGAGCTTTGTAATGGCGTTTAAATTAGGCTTAATTGTAAACCCTGTAGCAGGTTTAGGCGGCACAGTTGCCTTAAAAGGCAGTGATGGCGCGCACACAGCCGCTAAAGCAATTGAATTAGGTGCAGAGCCAAAAGCAAATATCCGTACAAAAGCAGCGCTTGAGGTGCTATTACCTTATAAAGAACGCTTAACCATTTACACTGTTAACGGTGACATGGGTGAGCAAACAGCAAAAGCTTTGGGCTTTAATGTAGAGGTTGTATATAACACTACAGCAATAACAACCCCGGATGACACAGAACAAGCCGCAAAAATACTTAAAAACTCTGGTGTTGATTTAGTTTTATTTGCCGGAGGCGATGGTACAGCACGTAACATTTGCCATGCAATAGAGGATACCATTCCCGTACTTGGTATCCCCGCAGGTTGTAAAATTCATTCTGGTGTTTACGCTATTACGCCAAAGGCTGCAGGGCGCGTAGTCGAAATGTTGGTTAAGGGTGAGTTAGTTACCTTAGCCGATGCAGATGTAATGGATATAGATGAAGATGCTTTCAGACAAGGCACAGTAAAAGCCAAACGCTACGGCGAAATGCAAACACCTAGCGAAGTACGCTATATGCAAGCGGTTAAAAATGGCGGTAAAGAAACCGACGAACTCGTACTTGCCGACATTGCAGCGCATGTTGTATCGCAAATGGATGAAGACACATTTTATATAATGGGTAGCGGCTCAACGGTTGAAGCCATAATGGAAGAAATGGGGCTTGAGAATACGTTGCTTGGCGTTGACTTAATAAAAGATCAAACCTTAGTTGCCCAAGATTTAACGGCTAAACAATTACTTGAGCTTACACATGATCAAAGTACTAAGTTAGTCATTACGCTCATTGGCGGGCAAGGGCATATATTTGGCCGTGGTAACCAGCAATTGAGTCCTGTGCTTATACGCGCAATTGGCAAAGAAAATATTATTGTAGTAGCAACTAAAACAAAACTACAAGCGCTTAATGGTCGCCCCCTTATTTGTGATACAGGCGATGGCGAATTAGATGATGAATTAACCGGTTATATTAAAGTAACCACCGGATTTAACGACCATATTATGTATGCAGTAGGGCACCAGAACATTGAAAATATAGGTGCTTTGCAAAACCAGGAGATTAATAAATGAGTTTAGTGAACTATATCGATGCAGCCCAGCAGTACTTCGATGATTTAGTAATAAAAGCAACTGACGATGAGTTATTTGCTGGCGGCTATTTACGAGGTCATTTTGATCTTGCCGTTGGTTATGCCGAAGTAGAAAAGCTGACAATCAGTATAGATGAGCTAAACGAAACTGTAGAGCAAAGCTTAGTTAAAGCATATCGCAACGGCGAGCTTAACGAAGAAGATAAGGCATTAGTTGCACGCTTGTGGGATGAAGTTAAAGCCCTCGCTTAACCCTAAGTGGCAAAAAAACACGATTTGTTTATCACTATCGTGTTTTTTTGTGCCCAAAACTTTTAAAGCAGATTTCCATGTTAATTTACTGTTTTGTTTTTATGCGATATTGTTACTAAAATAAATTTTAGGAACAATAAAAATGAATAATAATCAAGACGCTTTACCTTCAGGGGTTGTAGCGCGTTTTTTAAATTTTGTTGAGCGGGTCGGAAATAAGCTTCCAGATCCAGCCGTAATATTTCTATTTGCAATGTTATTAATTTGGTTTTTGTCGTGGTGGTTTTCAGGCGTGAGCTTTGATGCAATAGACCCACGTACCGGTGAAGCGATTATTATTAATAATATGCTGGCAAGTGATTCGCTCGCTACTTTTTTATCCTCTATGGTAAAAACTTTTACCGGCTTCGCTCCCTTAGGTGTCGTTTTAGTAGCTATGTTAGGTGTCGGTGTTGCAGAGCATTCGGGCTTTATTAATACCGGCCTTAAGTTAATGCTTAAAGTTACTCCTAAAAAGCTATTAACGCCTTCAATCATTTTAGTGGCCATTGTGAGCCATACCGCTACTGACGCAGGTTATGTATTAGTTATTCCACTTGCCGGTGTTATATTTTATGCGGCAGGACGCCATCCGCTTGCGGGTATTGCAGCTGCATTTGCAGGAGTCAGTGGTGGTTTTGGGGCTAACTTTATTCCATCAGGGATTGATCCATTACTACAAAGCTTTACCCAAAGTGCGGCGCAAATAATTAATCCTGCAATAACAATTAACCCGTTAAATAACTGGGCATTTGCTTCAGCATCTAGCTTATTTATTGTGGCATTAGGCTGGTACATTACCGATAAAATTATTGAGCCACGTTTACAAAAAACAGCAGTTGATGGTGCTAAAGAGGATTTACCTGTATTCGAAGATGCACGTAGTGATGAAAAACGTGCCTTTTATATAGCCAGTACCGTGATGATTGCAGGACTTGCGTTATTAGCATTTGTCTCTGCTCCAGACGATTCTGCAATGCGCAGTAGTGACGGATCCCTTACTAATTTTAGCTCTCCTTTAATGCAATCAATTGTACCTCTAATATTTTTACTTTTTTGGATCCCAGGCACTGTATATGGTTTTACGGTAGGTACCTTTAAAACTTCAAAAGATATGATTGATGCTATGAGTAAAGCGATGAGCGGCATGGCCTATTATATCGTCATGGCGTTTTTCTGTTCGCTATTTATTGCTGCATTTAGTAAATCAAATTTAGGTGCACTGCTCGCAATTGAAGGTGCGCAGTTATTAAAGGCGATGGAATTGCCAAGTGCAGTAACGGTTGTAGGCATTATCTTTTTAACTGGCTTTGTTAACTTGTTTGTAGGTTCAAGTTCAGCAAAATGGGCGTTACTTGGCCCCATTTTTGTACCGATGTTAATGCAACTTGGTATTTCGCCAGACTTAACTCAAGCCGCTTATCGTGTAGGTGACTCAAGCTCTAATATTATTACACCGTTAATGCCATACTTCCCATTAGTGGTAGTGTACTGTCAAAAGTATGTCAAAGGCACCGGTATAGGCACTTTAATTGCTATTATGCTGCCGTACTCAATTGCCTTTATGATTGGCTGGAGTATCTTTTTATTAGGTTATTGGGCACTTGGTATTCCTTTAGGTTTAGATGCAAGCTACATTTATCCAGCATTGCCTTAACCTAAACCTTTATGAACCTCACTCACTTGAGTGAGGTTTTTAAATAAAAGTCCTGTAATGTAAAAGTAAGTCTAAGTTACCTTTCTAAATCTCTCACTATATAGCCAAATAAGCTGGCCTCTCCAACAATATACACATGATCATTTTTATTGTTCATTATTGTAGACTTATCGTCATACCACCTAAAATCATGAATTTTATTCGTTTTAGGGTCTTTGAAGTATAAACGAGTACAGCTATCTTCATACTCAGTGCCACACTCTTGTACACCGGTCAGGATGTATTCTTTATACCAATAGTCGCCTTGCGTGTAGTAAGCCCATAATTTAATAGGATCAGAGATAAAAATATAGAGTATTCCATAGATTAATAAAGGGGATAATGGGTACATGAATATGGATGCTAATTTTATTTTAGTATCTGAGAAATTGTATTTAAGTGATTCTCTATATTTACTGCAGCGTTTATATTTATTGAATATAAATATATTTAGATAGATAAATAGTGCACAACAGATAATAGGGAGGGTTATAAAGAAAACAACGTCGTATAGTTCATTTGAGATGAATGGTGGATCTGTAAAGTCCATTAAAATAGGTATAGTGATGCATAATAAAATGGGGAGTATTATTGCTACAAGGAGCAAGTTGTCGTAAATCTTTTTCAATTTTTAATTCGTCCGTGAACTATAGCCTTTGTTTAGTTTACAGAATTTTTGTTATTTTAAAAATCAGAGAAATGTATTTATAGGCATTAAGCAACCCGAACTCAGGCTAAAAAAACTATCTCAAGCCGCTATTGAATTGACACGAAAGTTTACTTTGTTTTCACTGTAGCAGCAGCTTAAAAACAAAAAAACCTTGTCACTTTCGTGGCAAGGTTTTTTTATTAAAGAGTCGTTGCTTATTTAGCTGTGAAGCTTACAGGGCGACGTTCTTTACGAGGACCGCTGCGCTTATCACCGCGTGCGCCGTCATCTTTATTAAAGCTGCGTTTCTTATCACCAGCTGGACGCTCAGAGCGTTCGCCACGTGGTTCAGCAGGACCTTGATCAGTTGTAATTGTTAAGCCCATAGGGCGTTTACAAATAAACACTTTTTGGAAGTGATCAAGTACATCTTTAGGCATGTTTTGCGGTAATTGAACCGTGCTGTGATTGTCGTGTAGACGAATATCACCAATAAACTTGCTTGAGATGTCAGCTTCGTTAGCGATAGCGCCAACAATATTTTTAACCTGAACACCATGTTCACGACCTACTTCGATACGGTAAGTATCCATAGGACCTGCATCACGGCTGTTACGTTCGCGAGGTT
This sequence comes from Pseudoalteromonas sp. SR45-1, assembly GCF_014163655.1. Lineage (NCBI taxonomy): Bacteria > Pseudomonadati > Pseudomonadota > Gammaproteobacteria > Alteromonadales > Pseudoalteromonadaceae > Pseudoalteromonas > Pseudoalteromonas sp. SR45-1. The sequence goes on from NZ_JACJDR010000020.1 coordinate 60,672, forward strand.
TACGCTCAGCGCGTTCACCACCACGTTCGCCGCCACGTTCGTTACGACGTCCACGGTCACCACGGTCGTTGCGTGAATTGCGGTCGTTACGCTCGTTACGTTCACGAGGTTGAATCTTAACTTCTTCAACTTTAATTGGCGATTGTTGCTGTGCTAAACACAGTAACGCACCCGCTAAGCTTTCAAGAGGAAGATCAAGTTTTTCAGCCATGTTAGTAGCTACTTCATTGAAGAACGTGATGTCTTTGTTTTCAAGCGCAATAGTTAATTTTGCTTGTAACGCTTCGATACGTTTTTCTTCAACAATTTTTGCTGTAGGTAATTCAACTTGAGCAATTTCAGACTTCGTATGACGAATGATATTTTTAAGTAAATAACGTTCGTTATGTTTTACGAATAAGATTGCTTTACCAGTACGACCAGCACGACCTGTACGGCCGATACGGTGAACGTAGGCTTCAGAATCTTGTGGGATATCGTAGTTGATAACTAAGCTTAAACGGTCAACATCAAGACCACGTGCCGCTACATCTGTTGCAATAACAATGTTTAGCATGCCACTTTTTAAGCGATCTACAGTGCGTTCACGTGCTTGCTGGTTCATGTCACCGTTAAGTGGAGCAGCAGAGAAACCTTCGCGCTCTAATAACTCAGCAAGTTGTACTGTATCGTTACGCGTACGTACGAAAACAATAGCACCTTCATATTGCTCAGCTTCTAAGAAGCGAACAATTGCTTTATTTTTATGTACGCTTGCATTCCAAAACACTTGCTCAACAGATGATACTGTAGAGTTACGCGCAGAAATATGAACCTGTTCAGGGTTATTCATATACTTGCTGCTGATGTTTTGAATTTGCTTAGGCATAGTCGCAGAGAAAAGACATGTTTGCTTTTCGCGCGGTGTTTTTTCCATGATGCTTTCTACATCATCGATAAAGCCCATACGTAACATTTCATCGGCTTCATCAAGTACAAGTGCTTGTAGAGCATCAAACTTGATAGTGCCACGGTTAATGTGATCGATTAAACGACCTGGAGTTGCAACAATAACCTGAGCGCCACGACGAAGTGCGCTTAATTGGATACTGTAGCTTTGGCCACCATAGAGTGCCAATACTTCAATACCACGAACATGTTTAGCATATTGTTCGAATGCCTCAGCAACTTGGATCGCAAGCTCACGTGTTGGTGTGAGTACAAGGATCTGTGGCTGTTTCACAGACGGGTCAATATTATTTAGTAATGGCAGTGCAAATGCTGCGGTTTTACCTGTACCCGTTTGAGCTAGTCCCAGTACGTCCTTTCTTTCTAGCAATAACGGTATACATTGAGCTTGGATTTCAGATGGTGTCTTGTAACCCAACTCTTCAACTGCCTTCAAAATTGCAGGAGAAAGATTTAGAGATTCAAACGTGACTGGTTCTGACATTAATACGCCTCAACGAATTTAAAGAGGCGCGCATTATATAGGATTCGCGAGGCAAATGCTTGTATAAATTGAAACTAATTTCTATGTGTTTGATGTTGGTCGAAATTTAACCAGTTTGATTTGGGGTTTATTAAACTGGTTAACATATTTAATACAACGCTTATTTGTACAAGCCTAGGTTTTCTTTTGCGTAAGCTTCAAATTCTGTAAATCCACCGATGTGATTTTGATCCACAAAAATTTGTGGAACGGTAGGGCAAGGTTTACCAGCTGACTTTTCAAGGTCGGCTTTACTAATGCCTTCTTTAATTATATCGATGTAGCGAAATTTAAAGTCATCACGTTCATTTGATAGTTGCTCCGCAACATCTTTTGCACGAACACAATATGGACAACCTTCACGGCCAAAAATTACAGTTAACATAGCTTTCTCCTCAATTTGATTAAAATCAGTTTAAATGATTGAAAAATTATTTAAAGCAAAAAAAATCGATTACACCATTCTAATAAAAACTATAAATCATATATTGCATAGTAATATGATTTGCAAAATGCGAATGAGAAACTAAAGCGCTGTCTGTCTAATACTTAAGTATATGAATGCAAGTGTGTTTACAAGAACTAATTTGTGGCACATAACTTGATGATTAAGAGCTATACATTGGGTTAACGAGAATACTTTATGAATATTAATAGTCACGTTTTAGAAATTATCCAAGGGGTAATCGGTAAATATTGTAAAACCCAAAATCGAAATTTTTCAGTTACTTTAATTAACAAGTTGCAATGTAACTACGTTTGTTTGCAAATCCCTCTTGAGCAAATGATTGCGCAATGCGAGGAATTTCTGATTCCAGCGCTAGCATCTGTAAAGCAGAGCTTTTTACTTAACCTAGAAGCAAATATACAAGGGGTTAGCCTTCATTACCAGATTGATGATTCTGAGCAAGTAAGCACGCTGGATTTTCATGGGCTTTTAGCAACAAAAGAGTCTGTTAGTTTGGCACTTGATATTAGCCAAAATATAGACGTTCTAACTGATTGTGAGGCGTTATTTAAAAGTTGTTTAATAACATCGGATAATACCCATGAGCGCTTTGGCTTAAATTTTAAATTATTCAATAGCACTTTTAAGGAAACGGTACAGATTGAGGATTTACGTCACCTTAGTGGTGATGCGCTAACTGATAAACTAAATGGTGACAGCATAAATAGACACATAAAGTTATGCACTATTAGCGACATTAGTGAGCTGAGCCAAGAGAACAAACTATCTAAAAAAATATTAGGTTGGCCATTTTTTGATACTGACCTCATTACCATTTTAACAACATTTCATACGCAAACACGTTTATCTGTATTAGTGGCGGATGATAGCTTACCAAGTCAAATTGCAACAAAAGTGATGCTCGAAATGCTGGGCTGCTTAGTAACATGTGCAGAAAATGGCGCTAGTGCTTTAACGCTTGCTCAAAATGAACCATTTGATTTACTGCTCTTAGATGAGCGCATGCCAGGAATGTTTGGCAGTGACGTAGCACAGCAATTGGTGCGTCAAAATACCCCTAATAATGATACACCCAAAGTTATTTTAACGGGGCTAACAGGGGATGAGCAGATAGCTGAGTTATTTGAAAAAGGTATTACGCACTATTTACAAAAACCAGTGACCAAAGCAGTGCTTGAAAAGTTTATTAAACCTTGGCAATTAGCGTCTTAAATTGGTTAATAAGGTGGCAATGATGCATGACTTTTCTAAAACAGCGCTTATTTTGATTGGTTTTCAAAATGATTACTTTTCACCAAAAGGTATTTTGTATGACGTGGTTGAAGAGTCGTCAAGAATTACTGGCGTGGTAGAAAATACACTCTCTTTATTGGCCGCCTGCGCAGAGCAATTTGCGTTAGTTGTTAATACACCCATTCATTTTACACAAAACTACAGTGAGCTTAAAAATCCGATTGGCATATTAAAAGCTATTGCTGATGTGGGCGCATTTAAAGCAGGTTCGTACGGCGCTCAAACCATTGAGCAGCTAGATTTTTTTAGCAATGTTATAGAAGTGGTGCCTGGGAAAAGAGGTTTAAATGCTTTTACACATACTGCTCTAGCGCAAAAGCTCAAAGAACATGGTGTCACTAATGTAATTTTAGCCGGCACGGTGACTTCTATTTGTATTGACTCAACTGCGCGAACGGCTGTTGAACTTGGTTTTAACGTCACTATTTTAAGTGACTGTACATCGAGTCGCACTCCTTTTGAACAAACTTTTTACTGTGAAGAGGTTTTTCCTCTTTATGCGCGAGTTTGTGATAGTAAAACTTTTATTAAGCATTGGAGAGAGCATGGATAACAACGATGAACTACAAGTGCAAATCCAATATGCATTGGTCGAAAAGCTCTCCAATAGTAATCGACGTCAAGCAAAGCTATTAGCTATTTTAGATGAATGTATTTTTGAGTGTGATAAACATTTAAATCTTACCTATATTAACGAAGCATGGGAGAAGAAACTAGGTTACTCAAGCGATTCACTAATTGGTTCTAATATTACTAAGTTAATGAATTGCGATGATATTATGCATTTTGTTGCATACAGTTGTTGTTTGCTTGAAGGAAAGCAGACTCCTAGTGTAGAAATACAAATAAAAAATAGTCACGGACTCTTAAACTGGTTTGAGTTGAGGCTAGTTTATGATGAAAAAAGCGGTTTTATAGGTTCACTCTATGACATTCAACGTCATAAAGACTCACAACTTTTGCTTACACAACAGCAAAAATATGTAAAACGCTTATCGCTTGTTGCGAGCCATACAAATAACTTAGTGATAATTACAGATAAATTTGGCGTAATTGAGTGGGTTAACAATAGTTTTGAAGTACTTACAGGTTACACCTGTGATGAGGTTATAGGCACCAGTCCTGGTCATTTGCTGCAAGGGCCAAAAACATGTGAAAAAAGCCGTAAGGTCATGTCTCATGCCGTAAAAAATGGACTTCCTTTTCAAGTTGAAACTACAAATTACGATAAAAACGGTAATATTTATTGGGTTGCTATTGATGCAAACCCAGTGCGAGATGATGAAGGCCAAGTAAAGCACTTTATCGCTATAGAAACTAATATTACGCAGCGAGTTAAAGCCGAACAAGCAATGGCAGAGATAGAATATAATTATCACTCTGTCGTTGATAATATCCCTGATATTGTTTTACGCCTTGATACATTTGGCAATCTATTATTTATAAATCAAGCATGGCAGCGAGTTCTACACAGCAAGGTAGATGAGAGCCTTGGCTTACCTATAATTAAGTTTATAGCAAAAGAAGATGTAGAAAAAATTAGTAGCACTTTACTTGATTATAAACAAGGTAAGCGTGACATTCGTCGCTTTGATATACGTTTAATTAATGCACAAGGTATAAATAACTGGGTCGAAATTACACTTACTCCAATTGTTGGTGGCTACGAAAGTGATTTATCATCAATTGCTGCGACACTTGTGGATATACAAGAGCGTATTGAAAGCGAGCAAATATTACTTGAAGCTAAACATCAGGCAGAAACCCTAGCGGAGTCAAAAAGCCGATTCATGGCAAATATTAGCCATGAAATTCGCACGCCATTAAATGCTGTGATTGGATCTGCAGATATTTTGCATCATACCGGTTTAACTTCTGAACAAATGCGCTATACACAAATGATTAAAACAAGTTCTGACGCGCTATTAAGTGTATTGGACGATGTATTAACGTACTCACGTTTTGAAGCACAAGCCATAACACTCAATAATCAGCCATTTAGTATTGATACGTGTATTGAAGAAGCAATAGATATAATTTCCCAAAGTGCTTTACAAAAAGGGCTTGAGGTTATTTTTGATTTTTATCCTGATGTACCAGCTCAAGTAATTGGTGATCATGCCCGTATAAGACAAATAGTCATAAATTTATTAGCCAATGCGATTAAGTTCACTCAACATGGTGTAATAACGGTTACTGTTAAGTTCACTCATATTGAAGGTAATAATTTAAACCTTTATATATCTGTAAAAGACACGGGTATGGGAATTGCAAAAAATAAAATTGACAGTATGTTTATGCCTTTTATTCAATCCGATAATTCAATTACTCGAAAGCATGGTGGCAGTGGCTTAGGGCTTGCGATATGTAGGCAAATTTGTGATGTGGTAGGTGGAGATATTTCGGTTAGTTCTGAGTTTAATAAAGGAAGCGAGTTTATAGTTAATTACCCGCTGCAAATAGACACAACTGACTCAATTTTAAGAGAAGGGTTTGCAGCACGAAGTAAAAAGCCAAAAGTATGGATAGTAGGAAGTCACGAAATTCTAAAAACAGCCTTGGAGCATACGCTCACTCGGTTTTCTATCACTTTTGAACACTACGAAGTATGCCCAGATATACCCAAGTACGATAGTTTTCCTGATGCAATTGTACTAACTGATCCTCAAATGTTAGCCCAAACACGCGAGCGTATAAATACATACAACTCCCTTAATTCACCGTGTTTACTCATCCTAGATTTGCTAGGTAAAAGCTTATTACCGCAAAATATTAACGACAGAGAGCTTAGGTTAAATGGCCCTTATAAAGTATCCCATGTACTACGGGCAATTAGTTTATTAGAAGAGCAGTTGTTTCATTTGGATATTATATTTACCAATCGTGAGCAAAAAGAAACTTTAGAAAGCCCCTTAGGGTTAACTCAGTTAAGCGGAACCAAGGTATTAGTTGCTGAAGATAATACGAATAATCAAATTGTAATTCGGCAGTTTTTAGAACAAAAAGGTTGCCGTGTACATATTGTTAGTGATGGTCAAGAGGCAATAATAAAGGCGCAAAACGATGAAATTGATATTATTTTTATGGATATCCAAATGCCAATACTCGATGGGATTTCTGCAACTAAAGCAATCAGAAAGTTAGGTATAACCACCCCCATAATAGCACTCACTGCAAATGCGATTCATGGTGATAAAGAGCGATTTATAGACGCGGGGATGAATGACTATTTAGCTAAGCCAATTGTAAGTGAGACACTTTATTTATTACTTGATAAATATGCCCCAGAGCAGGTTATTGAATCTAAACATTTAAAGCTCTCTCGTTTAGCGCAAGTGTGGGAAAAGCTGAGTTGAGCAATGAAGGCTAGGGTTTGTTAAACGTTTAGGGTTAAGTTTGTAGCAGTGTGTTTGGTATTTAGGCAAAGTTGAGCCTATGCAGTGTGGTTATTTTCCATAAATGGGCGATAACGCAGCATTAATGCCAAACAGGCGCTGCCCAAAGGTTTCTTCCTAAGGGCTATTTACTCTTTGTTGCCAACATGCATGTAGGGAAGGGGTAAGGGGCGTGAGCAGAACGCGGAAGCTTTGTTCGGTCTTACATCGATGTAAGTCAGTAGGGTAACGCAGGAGCAGTTACCGATCCCGCTAGGTTATAAACCTCGCGCCGCGATTAAACCGCCTGTAGTTTGAACGAATTTTAATCCGCAAAGATCAACAGACAATATAAAAAGTGGGTTTGTGTTGCATAAAACTTGATAAACGGAGAAATTAACCTAGTATTTTAGGGGTAAGTTAAATTTATTTTTTAGTAATTAATGAGTGTTTTTAGTGTGTGTGTTTTTAATTTGATTCGCAAATTGCAATTCAAAATAAAAATAAAATGTTATGAACTTTATTTAAATACTCAATCATACCTTTAATTTATTTTAACGACATGATTTTGTAAGGTTTTTACTTTTTTGTAAAGTTGTTATCTGGTTGGCACGACTTTCGCAATATATTAAATATCAAATCAAGACGAATTTAGTTAAATTTTTAAGGGGTGCAATATGCAAACAAACACAAAAGCCAAACAACAGCCTAAAGGTAACAATTGGGTACTAACACCTGAAATTATGGTTTTGTCAATTTTGCTTGTTGCCACTTTAGTAATAGGTATAACAGTTTTACGAGGTAGCGATTCGATTGAACCGCTGGCAGATATTCAGCCAATTACTTTTACACAAGCTGATGTTGAAAACGCTCAGTTGATGAGTAATACGTTTGACTCGCAAAATACCAACTATGCACAACATGTAACTGCTTCTAAAAACGAAAATAACGACACTATTTCAAACTAGAGACTTTTGCGCAGGTAACTATTTATAGTTGCCTGCGTTTTTTTATGTTCCTACCACCAATTTAATTTTTTATCCCTCCCCATAAAATTATTTATTTTCTCTTAAATTTAGATGGTGCTTAACCTAAACAGGGTTTTATCAAAGCTTTCTCTTTTCTCATATACAATTGCTAATATTAGCTTTGGTCAGTATCTATTAACTGGCTTATCTGTGTTTTATAAGCTCGATTAAGCGCTCACATTGCCAATGTAGCTGCATTGCAAACTGAATTGCAAAATGCGAATGAAATGGGAGAAGTAAATCCATTTAATATTCTAATTTAACTACCTGAATATATTGGTTTTTATTTCTGTTTTTTTGTATTTAAAATGGCCTGTAAATTGCTCTTTAATATAATAAGTCACTAAGAGTGAAACCGGAGCAAAATCATGAGTGCGTTTAAATACCTAGAATCGGAAAAACCAGTCAATCTAGCAAGATGGCATGAGTTAGAGAGGATCATGTCTGATTCAATGCAAAATAATTATTTTAAAATGGTTTATCAACCGCTTGTATCATTGGGATCTGGAAAGCTGGTCGGCTTTGAGTCGCTAGTAAGGTGCCAATCACCGCGCTTTGGCATTGTTGGCCCTGATGAGTTTATCCCTCATGTAGAGCAATCGGGAATGATTTTAGAATTAGGTGACTGGATTTTTGAGCAATGTTTGTCTGATTTAAAACATATGCGGCAGTTTGGTATGACAGATATTGCTGTTTCATTAAATATTTCACCGGTACAAATCTTAGATCGTGATGTGTTTGCAAAAGTAATGTCTTTGCTAGAAAAGCACCAAATACCACCACAGGCTATTAAAGTCGAATTAACGGAAACAGCGCTCATTCATAGTCCTGATAAAATAGCTAAGGCGTTTGAAAACTTCCATAAAGAAGGCGTAAAGGTGTGGATTGATGATTTTGGCACTGGGTATGCCTCTTTAGGTTTACTTCGTCAATTTGATATTGATGGTTTAAAAATTGATCGCAGTTTTGTAAGTGGTATTGCAACTAATAATGAAGACTTTACGTTATGTAGCGCAATTATTGCGATGGCTCAACGATTGGGTTTACAAACGGTAGCAGAAGGTATTGAAGAGAATGAGCAATTACAAATATTAGAACAACTTGGTTGCGATATAGCTCAGGGGTACCTGCTAGATAAGCCGCAAACGTTAACTAAAAGTATTGATACTTGGGCTTTGTAAATGTTTATATTCATTTTGATTTGCAAAATGCAAAAAACAAATTACTCTTAAACTACAACTCTTACATATTATTAGTGTACGAAGTTTTAACTTACACAAAGGTTATCTATGCCCATATCAGAGCAGTTTGTCGATAAAAGTATTACCGAGCTAAATGTATTAACTCAACTCGAAAAGGATGTTGGGACAACCGTGTTAGCTCGTTTAATTAAATTATTTATTGATGAATTAGTTACTATGGCTAACCAATTAGATACGGCAATTAGTAGTGAAGATACTATAAAAATTAAAGAAGTAATGCATGTCTTAAAAAATTCAGCAGCTTTATATGGTGCATCTGCTTTAGCTGCGTTAGCAACACAATTACACGATTCGCCACCGTCAACTACACAAGAAAACTTGCACGCAGCGCTTGTTATTAAACACAACTTGGATAAAACCCGAGATGCGTATCAAATAATGAGTAATAGTATAGCTATCTAGGAGAAAGCTGTGTCAGATATAATTGATAAAGGTCTTGTTTATATTGTTGAAGATAGCATTGCCAGTGGTGCTTTATATGCAAGTCAGCTTGAGCAGGCTGGTTTCCAATGCAAACACTTTACAGATGGGTACTCTGCTTTAGTCGGTATTAAAGAAAAAATGCCAGCGGTCATAGTACAAGACGTATGCTTGCCAGATATAAGTGGGCTTGAGGTATTACAATTTGTAAATAAGCAGAAAAATCCTGCTAATGTAGTCATGATCACCTCAAACAGCTCTATTGATATTGCAGTGGAAGCAATGCGTTTAGGCGGTTTTGATTTTTTAGAAAAACCTTTCACAAGTCAACGACTCATTAGCTCAGTAGAAAGTGCGTTGACGCCAAAAGAGCAAGTTAAAGTTCAACCATTGGTTAAAAACAGAGATAAAAATCAAGATTTTGTTGGTGAATCACTGGCAATGAAAACCGTTTTTAGATTACTTGATAGTGCAGCTAGAAGTAAAGCGTGTGTATTTATCACAGGTGAAAGTGGAACCGGTAAAGAAGTTTGCGCACAAACCCTTCATGATACAAGCCCGAGAAATACAGGACCATTTATTGCCATAAACTGTGCAGCTATCCCTGCTGAGCTATTTGAATCAGAATTTTTTGGTCATGTTAAAGGTGCGTTTAGTGGGGCATTAAGCGATCGAAAAGGGGCTGTTGAAGTGGCCAACGGCGGTACCTTATTTTTAGATGAATTATGTGAAATGGAACTTAACTTACAAGCAAAGTTATTACGCTTTTTACAAACAGGCATTTTTAGTAAGGTGGGTAGTAGTGAAGTATTACACAGCGATGTTCGTTTAGTCTGTGCAACAAACAGAAACCCTATCATAGAGGTTGCAGAAGGGCGTTTTAGAGAAGATTTATATTACCGTTTAAATGTTATCCCCGTAAAGCTCCCCCCTTTAAGAGAACGCGGAGGCGATATATTACTGCTTGCTGAGTATATTTTGAAACAAAAAAGCGATAGTAATGCAAAGCATTTCACTGGTTTTTCTGATGAAGTTAAGGCGCTTTTTTGTAATTACGATTGGCCAGGAAATATTCGCGAACTACAAAATGTAATTGAAAACACCGTTGTTATTAATGATGGCGATGTAATTGAAAAAGACATGCTACCAAGCTCATTTGGATTAGGGGCTGTGAAGCACTCGATATCCGCTAAGTCAGTTCACAATACAAACGAGCAGAGTGTTCAATTATCGCCTATGTCTGTTCACGATATAGAACCTTTGTGGCAAGTTGAAAAAAGGGCGATTGAAAATGCAATTAAAAGTTGTGAAGACAATATTCCTCTTGCTGCTGCTTATCTAGGGGTTAGTGCATCTACCATTTATAGAAAAATAAAGGGATGGTCTTAAAGTTATAATCGATTTTTAATTACACTTTTCAGGTTGAATTAATAAAAGTTACCCTAAGCTCTATGGGTAAGAGCAAATTAATTTTTAATCTGAAACAGTAAAAGGAGATCGCAATGAGTAACACTAGTTTAAAACCTGCGGATATTATGCCATCACTAGTAGTGAGTGATGTTGATGAGAATAAGGTAGATTTAGTTGATAGAGTAAGTGACTCTCCCTGGAAAATGATTGTTGTTTATCGAGGCCAGCACTGCCCTAAATGTACTGCGCAACTTAACGAGCTTGCTAAAGTTCATAAAGACTTTAAAGATGCTGGTGTTGAAGTGGTTGCAGTAAGTGGTGATAGCCATGAGCAGCTTAATAAACATCTTGAAAAAATAGATATTAACTTCCCAATTTACTATGGTTTAACAATCGAACAAATGACCGATTTAGGGCTACATATTAGCGAGCCTCGCAGTGATGCAGAAACTGATCATCCATTTGCTGAGCCAGGCATTTTTGTACTTAATGAAAAAAATCAGCTTCAAATGGTCGATATATCAAACAGCCCATTTGTTCGTCCTGATTTAGAGCAACTGCTAGGTGGAATTAAGTTTTCTAGAGAAAACGACTACCCAATCCGAGGCACATTTATTAAATAACATTCATTTTCATGGTTTCAAAAGGCACTTTTTAGCTGTCTCTTATACACAAATCCCTGCTAAGAAATTAGCGGGGATTTTTTTGAACTAAATCTCAATGTCATGATCAGATCTTCAAATCTTGTTTGAGGGCACATTATGATTAACGAACATACT
>NZ_JACJDR010000021.1:0-70459 GCF_014163655.1 Pseudoalteromonas sp. SR45-1
AAGCTGAAAACGCAGCAAAAGCAGCAGCTGACAAACGCAAAGCTGAAGAAGAAGCGCTTAAAAAAGCAGAAGCTGAGCGCAAAAAGCGTGAAGAGGAAGCAAAAGAGCGTGCTGCTGAGGCCGAACGTAAACGCCAGCAAGCAATGCAAGAGCAAATGTTACAAGAGCAACTTGCCAAAGAGCAGGCTGCCCGTAGTAAAATACGTCAGCAACAAGTGGTGAGCGAAGTTGATAAGTACCGTGCATTAATTATGGCGCGTATTCAGCAAAACTTACTGATTGATGAAAAAATGAAAAACCAACAGTGCCGAGTTAATATTCGTTTGGGCTTTAATGGTTTAGTAACGCAAGTTAAATCATTAGGTGGCGACAAGTTAGTATGTGAAGCTGCATTAAGAGCAGTGCGCATGGCTGACACATTACCGGTATCTAAAGATAAAGACGTATTCGAAAAACTTAAGAATATTAATTTAACAATCAAGCCAGAATTTTAAAGGAATGATATGTTCAACAAAATAAAAATAGCCTGTTTAGTTTTACTGTTTGGGTTTACGGGTGTTGCTAATGCAGCGCTTGAAATTGTAATAACAGAAGGTGTAGACGGTGCAAGGCCTATTGCCATTGTACCTTTTAAATACCAAGGTGTTGGTCCAATTCCTGAAAAGCTAAGTGGTGTTATTGCTGCCGATTTAATGCGCAGTGGTAAGTTTAAACCTGTTGATGTGGCGCAAATGCCGCAACAGCCAAGTAAAGATGGCGAAATTGATTATGCGTCTTGGGTTAATAAAGGTGTTGAAGCTGTTCTTGTTGGTGAGGTTGAACAACAAACTGATGGGCGTTATTTAGTTCGTTATGAGTTAGTTGATGTGATTCGCGGCCAAATTACCGGTGGCAATACGCAAATGATGAGTAACGGTAAGTTAGTTAAAAGCCAAGATCATATTTTAGAAGCGCGTGAAAGTGTTATTGGCGAGAGTGGTTTTCGTCGTTATTCACACCGCATTAGTGATGTTATTTATGAAAAGCTAACGGGTGAAAAGGGCGCGTTTTTAACTAAAATTGCATATGTAATAGTACGTGATAACGAGCCTAAACCTTATCAGCTAGTCGTTGCTGATTACGATGGTTTTAACGAACAGGTATTACTTCGTTCAAAAGAACCATTAATGTCGCCAGCATGGTCACCAAATGGTACTAAACTAGCGTATGTAACGTTTGAAAACCGTCAAAGCCAAATTTACATTCAAGATATATACACAGGTAAGCGTGAAATAATAGCAAGCTACCGTGGTATTAATGGTGCACCGCAGTTTTCGCCAGATGGTAAAAAGCTATTATTAGTGCTTTCTAAGGATAAGACGGGTGCGACAGAAGTTTACATGCTTGACCTTGCTACACGTAAGGAAACACGCTTAACAAATCATCGTAGCATAGATACTGAGCCATCTTGGTACCCTAATGGCCAAGATATTGTGTTTACATCTGAAAGGGGTGGTAATGCTCAGATTTATAAGTTAAATTTAAAAACAGGTAGGTCACAACGACTCACCTTTGATGGTGATATGAACCTTGCTGGTTCTATAACACCAGATGGAAAAGAATTAGTGATGGTTAACCGTACCAATGGGCAGTACCATCTTGCTAAGAAAGAGCTGGCTACAGGTGCGTTTCAAGTATTAACGAGAACACGCCTAGATGAATCACCGAGCATAGCGCCAAATGGTTCGATGATTATATATAGCACGCTTCATAATAATAAACAGGTACTTGCGCTAGTATCGATGGACGGCCGCTTTAAAGCACGGTTACCTGTGCTAGACGGACAAGTAAAGGCACCAGCTTGGTCGCCATACTTACAGTAATATTACTGGTTTACTCAAAATAGGAATCTACTCAATGCAACTTAACAAAATACTTAAAGGCCTGCTAATTGCTGTGCCAGTAATGACATTAGCAGCTTGTAGCTCATCTTCTGATATTGATGAAGGTGCTGCAAACCAATCAAATCAAGGCGTTGTTGAGCAATCAACTAACACTGATACAGTTGAAGTAGCTACAATCTCTCCTGAGCAACAAGCAGAAGAGCAACTTCGTCAAAAGTACGAAGCACTTCGTCAAGAGCAAGTAATTTACTTTGACTTTGATAAAGCGACTGTTGAAGGTAAGTACGCAGATTTACTTCGTGCACATGCTGAGTTTTTAGTTCAAAACCCATCAGTTAAAGTTCTAATTGAAGGCCACGCAGATGAGCGCGGTACTCCAGAGTACAATATTGCACTAGGTGAGCACCGTGGCCAAGCAGTTGAAAAATACCTATTAAGCTTAGGTGTTTCAGCTAGCCAAATGTCAGTGGTAAGCTACGGTGAAGAGAAGCCAATGGTTAAATCTCGCACTGAATCAGCTTTCGCTAAAAACCGCCGTGCGGTACTAGTTTACTAAGATAAGAGATATTATGAAGCCGAAAATTATTTTGGCAGCCATGATATTGAGCGGGAGCACCCAGTTAATGGCTGCTCCCGCTCCTGTTTCAGAAGCTGCAAGTTCACAATCAAGTATTGAGAAGCGATTAGCGTCGCTTGAGGATATGATGCAGTCGCGTAACTTTTTACAAGTAGAGTTACAGCAACAACTTAACTTGTTACAAGACGAAGTAAGTCAAATTCGCGGTGTAACTGAAGAGCAAAGCTACAAACTTGAAAAAGTACTGCAGCGTCAGCGTGAGTTGTATCAAGAGATTGAAAACCGCGTGAGCCAGGCTTATACACAGCCAACAGCAGCTCCAGTAGTCGATCAGGCGCAGCCAAACGATGCACAGAGCTACAGCAGTGACTTATCTGAAAATGAAGCGTACGAGCGTGCTGTTGCGTTAATAATGAAAGATAAACGTTATGATCAAGCGATTCCTGAATTTCAAACGTTTTTAACTACCTATCCAAACTCTGTATATGCGTCTAACGCGCATTATTGGTTAGGGCAGTTGCTTACTATTAAAAATGATGGCGTAAAAGCGGTGGAGCATTTTAAAGTGGTTGTTAACGAATTTCCAAATTCTAATAAACGCCCTGATGCAATGCTAAAGTTAGGCACACTTTTACAAGATCAAGGTTCAGCGGCGCAAGCACAAAAAATATTGAGCGATCTTATCAATCAATACCCAAGTACTACCGCTGCAAAACTAGCAACTGATCGTTTGGGAAACTAAAGTTCACCAGCGATTAAATTTCTAGTTAAGGCGAGCAAACTACATGGAAACTCTCGAAGAATCTTGGATTTGCATGTAGTTTGAGCACAAACGGTTTAATTTTGTGCATCTAGACATAAAAACTTAAAAAAAGAGACAATTTCGGTTGCACTCATTTTATAAATAAGTATTATAAGCGCCCGCAGCAAACGAATGGTTACCCCACTCGAAATGCGACAAAAAGAGCGGGTTATTAGCTCAGTTGGTAGAGCAGTTGACTTTTAATCAATTGGTCGATGGTTCAAATCCATCATAACCCACCATTCTTTGAATGGTCTTTTATCGGCGGATTTACGTACAATACTAAGTTGTTATAAAACGCAACGTCAGAGCGGGTCATTAGCTCAGTTGGTAGAGCAGTTGACTTTTAATCAATTGGTCGATGGTTCAAATCCATCATGACCCACCATTCTTTATTCCTTGTGAATACGGTTTGGCATCAATCGGCGGATTTACGTAAGCTTTAACTTAGTAATAAGTTAGCAACTGGAATGGGTTATTAGCTCAGTTGGTAGAGCAGTTGACTTTTAATCAATTGGTCGATGGTTCAAATCCATCATAACCCACCATTCTTTATTCCTTGTGAATAATGACTGGTTCCAATCGGCGGATTTACGCAAAGTAGTAAGTTGCATTTAAACGTAACAATAGAGCGGGTCATTAGCTCAGTTGGTAGAGCAGTTGACTTTTAATCAATTGGTCGATGGTTCAAATCCATCATGACCCACCATTCTTTATTCCTTGTGAATACGGTTTGGAATCAATCGGCGGATTTACGTAAGCTTCATTCATAATTGAATAAGTGCATAGAGCGGGTTATTAGCTCAGTTGGTAGAGCAGTTGACTTTTAATCAATTGGTCGATGGTTCAAATCCATCATAACCCACCATTCTATGAAAAGTTATATAAGAGCGGGTCATTAGCTCAGTTGGTAGAGCAGTTGACTTTTAATCAATTGGTCGATGGTTCAAATCCATCATGACCCACCATTCTTTATTCCTTGTGAATAGGGTTTGGCATTAGTCGGCGGATATACGTAAGCTTCATTCTTAATTGAATAATTGCATAGAGCGGGTTATTAGCTCAGTTGGTAGAGCAGTTGACTTTTAATCAATTGGTCGATGGTTCAAATCCATCATAACCCACCATTCTATGACAGTTTAATCGGCGGATTTACGCAAGCTTTTTACAAAGCAGATTTATATTAGAGCGGGTCATTAGCTCAGTTGGTAGAGCAGTTGACTTTTAATCAATTGGTCGATGGTTCAAATCCATCATGACCCACCACTCTCTAATACTTTCCTTTATATTCTTTTTTAATTTCCCACTTTATTTTTTATAAACAGCCTTACTAGTTCGCTGTTATTTGCTTTCATATTCTCGTATAATTCGCCCTAATTAATGCACTGTAGATAAGTGGTCGAGAACATGAGTCTAGCTCAAACTATTATGCCTGAAGGTTATATTTTTCCCCCTAAGCCAGCACCGTTAACACAAGACGAGCAAGGCGAATATAAAGCGCGTATAAAACAATTACTAAAAGATAAAAATGCAGTACTTGTTGCCCATTATTATACCGATCCTGAAATTCAAGCACTTGCTGAAGAAACCGGCGGCTGCGTTGCCGACTCGCTAGAAATGGCGCGTTTTGGCGCACGTCACGATGCAGATATGATTATTGTTGCGGGCGTAAAATTTATGGGCGAAACAGCCAAAATTTTAACGCCAAATAAAACGGTTGTTATGCCAACGCTTGAAGCAACATGTTCGTTAGATATTGGCTGCCCGATAGACGAGTTCTCTGCGTTTTGCGATCAGCACCCTGATCGTAAAGTAGTTGTATATGCAAACACCTCTACGGCTGTTAAAGCACGTGCAGATTGGATTGTAACTTCATCCTGTGCACTTGAAATAGTAGAGCACCTCGATGAGCAAGGCGAAAAAATCATTTGGGGCCCAGATAAGCACCTTGGTAGTTATATTCAAAAAAATACCGGTGCTGATATGCTTATGTGGAATGGCGCATGTATTGTACATGACGAGTTTAAAACAAAAGCACTTAAAGACATGAAAGCGCTACACCCAGATGCAGGCGTATTAGTTCATCCTGAGTCACCAGCAGAAATAGTTGCTCTTGCCGATTCGGTTGGATCTACGAGCCAATTAATCAAAGCAGCGCAAACAATGGACAACAAAAAGTTTATTGTAGCAACCGATCGCGGCATCTTTTATAAAATGCAGCAACTATGTCCAGATAAAGAGTTTTTTGCGGCTCCTACGGCAGGTGAGGGCGCTTCATGTAAAAGTTGCGCACACTGCCCTTGGATGGCAATGAATGGCTTAAAAGCGATTGAGGAAGCCCTCATAAGCCCTAAAGGTAAAGAAGTATTCGTTGATATGGATTTACGCGAAGGCGCACTTAAATCCTTAAATCGCATGCTTGAGTTTACTGCGAGCATGGCTAAGTAACTTTTAAAGTATAAATTAAAAACGGTTAAGTCTTAGATTTAGCCGTTTTTTTGTGCCTATAGGTAAGTGTTGCTTGATTAGTAAGCATTTGAAGGCCCAAATTTAAAAATGCCTTGCACCTTAAGGGTCTATTTCATACTATAGCGCGCTGTTGCATTACACAATTGCAGCACCGTGGAGGGATGGCTGAGTGGCTGAAGGCGCACGCCTGGAAAGTGTGTTTAGGTTTATCCCTAACGAGGGTTCGAATCCCTCTCCCTCCACCATTATTCTTAGAGCCCAGTTATTAATATCGAAAGGTAACAATAACTGGGTTTTTTAATGCCTTCAGAATGACTAATTATTTACTAAGCAAAGTGTCGATAACATGCCGACAAGTTCATGTTTCTCGATTGGTTTTGAAACGTAACCATCAAATAACCGCCTGTATATTTCTTTTTGTTCTGTAAAAACATTAGCAGTTAATGCAATAACAATTTGTTCGCTATTAAGCGTCTTAATTATTTTACATGCCTGAAGACCATCCATTTTTGGCATTTGAATGTCCATAAAAATAATGTCTGGTTTGTGTAACTCGTATAATGAAATCGCTTCTAAACCATTGTTGGCAATAATAATGGTGGCTTTAGTTGGTTCAAGCATCGCAGCTGCAACAAGCTGATTTATTTTATTATCTTCAGCTAATAAAATAATTTTTCCAGATAGGTCAGGAAGCTCAATATTTTTAGTTATTAATGTGCTGTCATCCACCTGCGCTTGTTTTAATGGTAAGTACACATAAAACTGACTCCCTGAACCTAACTGGCTTGTTACTTTAATTTCGCCATTCATCAGGCCTATTAATGATTTAGTGATGGGTAAGCCAAGGCCCGTACCACCATATTCACGCGTGGTTGATTGCTCCGCTTGTTCAAAGCGCTCAAACAATCGATCAATTGCTTGCTCAGAGATTCCAATTCCGGTGTCTGATATACAACAACATATTTTTTTTTCGTCGGTTAGCCTAAACGTTACTGTAACGCCACCTTGAGATGTAAACTTAATCGCGTTAGATATTAAGTTTAAAAATACCTGTCTGAGTCTAACTGGGTCGCCCACCCAATGCTTGTGCTCAATATCAATCACAAATTTAAGGTAAATGTTTTTATCTGTTGCTTGCACACCTAAGTCTGACTCTAAGTGATGAATAAGTTCAAAAAAGTCAAAAGGCTTATTCTCTAATGAGAGCTTGCCGGCCTCTATTTTAGAAAAATCAAGAATATCGTTAATAATGGTGGTGAGTGCTCGAGTTGAATATAGTGATTTTTTTAAATACTCTTTTGATTTTTCATTAAGCGGTTGTTCTTGTAATAGTTGTAATGTGCCAAGTATACCGTTCATTGGGGTTCGTATTTCGTGGCTCATATTTGCTAAAAATTCAGACTTTGCTTGCGATGCTTGCTCAGCAAGTTCTTTTGAGTGACCAAGGGCTTGCTCGTGGTCAATTTGTTCTGTTAAATCGTAAGCAATACCTAAGTAGCCAACGGTGTCTCCTTCGTTATTTAACAACGAAGTGACACTTAAATTAACTTGTATTTGCTCGCCTGTAGAAGAAATGTATGTCCATTGATTAATATCTGGCTCTGTTGCTGTTGCTTTTAAGATAAATACTTCAAAACCAGGGGCGACAGGTTTATTTAATTCAGCACTAAGTAGTTTAGCCTTTTTTATAATTTCTTCTTTTAAATGAAATATGCCAGGGTTTTTAATGCCAATAACATCTTGCGCTTTGTAGCCTAATAACTTTTCTGAGGCGGGATTAAATAGAGTGATTAAGCCGTTTGTGTCGGTCGCAATAATTGAATAACTAGCACTGTTTAAAATACTTTGTTGGAGCATGCTCATATCGGCTATTTCTTGCGTACGTTGTTTAACTTCGCTTTCTAGTTTTAAATTTGCTTGCTGCAATGCGAGTTTATTTTTTTTAGCCTGAAGTGTTTTTCTCTTAATTCTTTGGTTTCTTCTAAAAATAAACAATTGCATTAAAAAAACTACAAACATACAGCCAATAGTGGCGAAAGAGCCATTAACAATGGCTTGATACCGACTAGGGAGATGAAGGTTATAAATAAAGGCGTCTGAGGCATCAATGGTAATTTTCCACGTTCTACCCATTAATTTTATAATTTTAGTTAATTGATAATCGTTAGTTTTGCTTTTTATGCCATAACTAAAAAAATCAGTCTCAGTATTGTTATTTATATCACTTATCGTTAGTTGATTTTCATCAAGGTGTGAAAGTGAGTCTAAAATTTTATCAATTAACAACGGCGAATATGCCCAACCTAAAAGCTCATTAAGGCGCTGTTTTTTATTATCAGAAATAGTAATGGTTTTATATATTGGCACTAATATTAAAAAGCCTTGTTGCGAGAGTTTATTCGCTTGTACTAAAGTCAGTGGCGCCGTTAATTGGGTTGTATTATTTATGGCAGCATTTAGTGCTGCCTGTTTACGCATGCTCTCAGATCCAATATCTAA
The DNA here is from genome assembly GCF_014163655.1 of Pseudoalteromonas sp. SR45-1. Taxonomy (NCBI): domain Bacteria; kingdom Pseudomonadati; phylum Pseudomonadota; class Gammaproteobacteria; order Alteromonadales; family Pseudoalteromonadaceae; genus Pseudoalteromonas; species Pseudoalteromonas sp. SR45-1. The sequence goes on from NZ_JACJDR010000021.1 coordinate 8,231, forward strand.
TCCAATTGCTTGTAAGTTTTTTTGCTCAGGAAAAATATATTGAATTATAAAATGCTCATCACTAGTCGCTACGAGTGTATTCAAATTAAATGTCTGATCGGGTCTATCGTTTTTTGCATCATTCAAAAATTTATTTAATTGCTCAACGCTAACTTTTTTTATATAACCAATACCATTAGCTCCAGGGAATTCTTTAGCGTAGTTACGGCTCCCAGAGTAGTTAGTTATGGCTTGATAGTTTAAGTTATTTGCACCTATCCCATGTACAAAGCCCTTTAAACCAAATAGCCCATATTGATACAAATCGAGCCTACTGTTAATACCTGTAGAAAGCGATGATAGGCGGTTATCAAGCGCATTGTTTATTTTATTTTTTATGGCTTCTTGGTGTTTAATATGAGCAAAGTAGGTAAGTATAATGCCCGCAACTAATAAAATGACGTGAGGAAGCAGTGAGATTAATAACCCTTTATTAACCGGTCGTGCTTGAATCATTAATTAATCCTTTTTCATGAGTCGCAGTAAGTGTGTTTCTATTTTAATAACGTGATAAATATAGCACCTATTATTCAAGACACAACTTTGTTATTAATTGGAATGTATATATTTTATAGAGGTTTAGAGTAGGGGGAGTCTAAAAAGTTGATTTTAAGCCTCAAGATAAAACTAAAGTGCATATAAATATAATAATTTATAAATTCTGCATCACTTTATAGATACCAACAAAAGTAGTAGCAAAAGGCGCTGGTGTTTGTGCTTATTGATTTTTATAAGAAATTAGCTGCTCATAACTTTACTTAGGTAAGTTTAAATCAAGTAAAATTCAATTAATATTATGAGGCTTTTTTAAATAAAATTAGCGACTTAGATACGAGTGAGCAAGAGGTAATCTTTACCAATTTTTACAATTCATCCGAAATAAAACAAACTCTTACTATTTTATAATATGAAAATTAAAACATTATAAATTTATATTGTTCTATATTTACTAGCATGAAAGAAATGTAATAACTTGAAATGTAATTACCTTATGACGTGTTTGCCGTGTAGGTCAAAAAGCATACACATCCCTATGTGCTGCACAGTAAAAACTTAAAAAACAAGATAACGGAGATAACTATGGCTCACCGAGTATCTAAATTACTTGCGGCAACAGGCGCAGTATTAACATGCATTTCTATTCCTTCGTATGCCGCTGTTAATGGGCTGACAGAACAAGATGAATTTAATTTAAAACTTAGATCAATTTATTTCGACCGTGACTACGATAACGACGCAAGTGACGATTCAACTTTTGCTCAAGGTATAGAGCTCAATTACACATCGGGTTATATAAACGATTTATTGAGTGTGGGTGTATCGACTTACACAGTAATGAATATTAACTCTACAGGTTCAGCCGCAGGTAATATTTTACCAGCAGGTAATGAGAGTGGTGGAGTAGGCGATAGCTTTTCTAAATTTGGTCAATATTTTTTAGATTTTAAATTGGGCAAAAACGGTCACGTTAAAGTAGGTGGGCAAAAAACCAAAAGCATGCTTTTAAAAAGCTCAGGCAGCCGTGCTATTCCTAATACTTTTAGAGGCGTTTTTGGCGATTACAAAATTGGCAACACTAAATTATATGGTTACGTATACGATAAATGGAGCCGTCGACATGATGAAAGATGGGAAGACTTTTCTACCGACCAATCGGCACCTGGCGCCATTAGCGTAATTTGGGGCGTAGGTGCTACGCATAAAAAAGACGACATAACATTAGAGGCTGAATATTTAAATTCCCACAATTATCTAAATAAAATGGGATTAAAAATCAGTTACGACATTAAACTTGAGCAAAGTAAGTTAACCCTTTCAACTGGCATATTTACCTCACAAGATGATGGCGATTTATTTGTGACAGGCGCAGAGGGCGGTGATTTAGATGATGAGGATGCACCTGATGCTTTAACAGGTTTAACTAAAAGTGAAAACGATGGATTTGCCTATTACTTGGATGCTGATTGGAAAAAAGATATTTGGAGTGTAGGTGCGGCATTTACTAAGGTAAGTGATGCTTGGATTGAAGATAACTTTAGTGGCGATCATGGTACAAACCCATTTCCAACTCGCTCATTGATTGGTGCCGATTTAACAAATCAAAACGAGGCAACGTGGCAGGCACGTTTTGGCATTGATTTAAAAGCAGTATCGCCAGGTTTAACAACAAAGTTTTACTACACAAGCGGTAGCGATGCTGAAAACTCTGCGCTGGGTAAGTTAGCTGGCACAGCTGACGAAAAATATTGGGCTGTAGATACGCGCTATAAAGTTGAGAAAATAAAAGGCTTAAGTTTGCGCTGGTTATTTGTAGATTATACAACCGAAAAATCAGGCAGCGTTGATGGTGTTAAAGGCGACAGAGCCGACCACCGAGTTTATGTAGATTACACTATTAAATTTTGACATGACTTTTAATAAGCCAATGCAAATTTATACATTGGTTTTATTTCCTTTATTAATTATCACTATGATAAAACTAACAAATAGATAATAAAAATAAAGCTAATATATGTTTTCTCTTCAACAGTGGCAATCGCAGGGCCAATTCACTCATATTTCTGGCCATCAAATATTTACAAAAATAGCTGGTGATATAACTAAGCCTGCGCTGCTTTTAATACATGGCTTTCCAAGTGCTAGCTGGGATTGGGAAGGTATGTGGCAAACCCTTAGTGAACATTATTTTGTAATTACGCTCGATATGCTAGGTTTTGGTTTGTCAGATAAACCAATAAACGCTACTTATAAAATTACCGAACAAGCCGACTTATATACCCAATTTTTAAAAACGTTAAATATTAATGATGTACATATTTTAGCTCATGACTATGGCGATACAGTGGCTCAAGAGTTATTAGCAAGGCAAGTGGTTAGCCAAAGTGACTTTAAAATAAACAGCGTGTGTTTTTTAAATGGTGGGTTATTTCCTGAGGTGCATAAACCATTATTTATACAAAAGCTTTTACTTTCAAAGCTAGGTTGGATAGTGCCAAAATTAATGAATAAACAAAAATTTGCCAATAATTTAGTTACTATTTTTAGTAAAAGTACACCGCCCTCAAAACAAGTGGTAGACACACTTTGGGAGTTGCTAATTTATAAAGATGGTTTAGCCGTTATGCCTAAACTCATTAGCTATATAAAGCAGAGGCAGCAAAACCGAGAACGCTGGGTTGGTGCCATCATAAATAGCAATATACCACTTACGTTTATAGCAGGCGCAGAAGATCCTATCTCTGGTAAGCACATGATTGAACATTATAAAAAGCTTATTCCCAATGCGCGCTTACAAGAGTTTGTAGAGCTTGGGCATTATCCGCAAGTAGAAAATCCAGATGCTATTACGCAGGCTTATTTGGATTTTAGAAATTGCCAATAAAAACGCGGCACTAAATTAAGTGCCGCGTTTATAAATTAATAACTCTGAGTATTTAGGCTTTGAACCTTAATATTTTTTCTTCGGTGCTTTTAATTGTTTTTCAAACTCGTCTGAAAACAATATCGTGCCGTCGTCTTCCTCTGTAGGGAAGGCTGCAATAAGTAGGTCATCTTCTTCAAGGCCTGGTGTCCAGCGACTAAACCAGTCAGCAAGTGGAATTGCTTTAGCGCTGCAGCCAGCCCATTCGCCAGTTGCCCATGCCTCTGCAAATTCGCGAGTTGGCCAAACTGGTACGCAGTCGTCATCTTCGTTGGCAAGCATAACGCAGCCATCATTGTCGTTTAAAATCCATACTTGTTTAAATTGTTGTACGGTTTCGAACATATAGGCTAGGCGTTTTTTTGCCCCAAGCCCTAAAATTACAGCTTGTTCTTCGCTTAAATTTGGCGTTGTCATAATTAGCTCACTCTTAATTACTATATCTAAATTATATGCACACAAGTATATCGAGTTATATGACAGAGTGTTGAAAAGTTGCTATTTAATTTCAGCAATGCAGATCTAATTTGTATATTGAACAGTATAAGTCACAACTAATTTGAGCGATCATTCAAAATAAGCTTGAATGTTTGTAAAAAGGCCACATTGTAGTAAGCATATACTTAATGAAGGATTGAAAAATGACTACTGATCTACTTGCTCCGTTTAAACTAAATAATACGATTGAGCTTAAAAACCGCGTACTTATGGCACCATTAACGCGTTGTATGGCTGACGATAACTTAGTGCCAACACAAGATATGGTTGAATATTATGCTCGCCGTGCCGAAACCGGTTTAATTATTAGCGAAGCAACTATTATTCGTCCAGATGCGCAAGGTTACCCAAATACACCGGGTTTATTTACCAGTGAGCAAATTCAAGGTTGGAAAAAAGTAACAGACGCAGTGCACGCTAATGGCGGCAAAATGTTTGCACAGCTTTGGCATGTTGGCCGTGTTGCACATCCTCACTTTTTTGATGGCGATGTACTGGCACCATCGGCAATTGGCGTTGAAGGCTCTGTGCCTCGTATGCGTGAGCTTACATATATCACACCAAAAGCAGCGACTATAGATGACATTAAGGGCCTAGTAGCTGATTACGCAAAAGCGGCAGAAAATGCGATTGAAGCGGGTTTTGACGGGGTAGAAATTCACGGTGCTAACGGGTATTTGATTGACCAGTTTTTACATTACGCTGCAAATACACGCAGCGACGAATACGGTCAAACGCCTGAAAATATGTCGCGTTTTGCACTAGAAGTAACCGATGCAGTTATCGCCGCTGTAGGTAATGAGCGTACTGCTTTACGTGTTACACCGGGTGCTTATTTTAATATGAGCGAAGATAGCCGTGATAAAGCGGTATTTGATTACTTATTACCAGAGCTTGAGAAGAGAGATTTAGCATACTTACACGGCGGTATTTTTGACGACAGTACAGCGTTTGAGTCGCTTGAAGGTAAAACGACGTCTGAATTTTTACGTGCAGGCTACAAAGGTACATTAGTAGGCGTAGGCAGCTATACTTTTGAGTCAGCAAAAGAGGCAATTAACGATGCTAAGTTTGATTTAATCGCTATTGGTCGCCCACTTATCGCAAACCCAGATTACATTAGCAAAATTGCAAACGGTGAAGAGTTAGTACCTTACAGCGATGAAATGCTAGCTGAATTGAAGTAACAGCTAAATATTATATTTAGTTATTAAGGCACCCAAAGTTAAACCTTTGAGTGTCTTTTTTTGTACATATTCTCGCCATAAATCTTCCATATTTGTTTAACCTTTATGTAAATAAAGTTCATCCTCGTTGTCATATTTAAAATTCATACTGTGCTCGTTTTCATATTTCATAATTAAAATCAAACGGGACAACAATGTACGCTTTAAAAAACAAATCACTTTTGAGCATTGCTATTGCCATGGCTGTATCAACATCCGCTTACGCAAACGATAACGATAACGATAACGAAATTGAAGAAATTACAGTAACGGCAAAACCAACAAGTTACGCAAACAATGTTATTGAGCCTGCAATGCTTGAGCAACAAAGTTCGGTATCGAGCATATTATCGGTTATTGATAACTTACCGGGTATTAGTATTAACGAAGGTGATGCATTTGGTGGCGATGATTGGTCAACGACTATTACAATGCGTGGTTTTAGTATTGACTCAAACCAACAACAATTAGGTATGACTGTTGATGGTATTCCCAATGGTGGTTCTAATTATGGTGGCGGTGCTAAAGCTAATCGTTACTTGGAGAGCGAAAATTTAGCAACGGTAGAGGTTGGTCAAGGGACGTCTGACATTAAATCGGCTTCACTTGAAGCGCTTGGCGGTACATTTAATTTTGTAAGTAAAGCACCAAGTTTAGATAAAAGCACCACTTTTGCTTATACCTCAGGCAGTCACGATGCCACACGCTATTACGTTAAGCACGAAACAGGTACGATTTTTGATAATACACAAGCGTATGTAAGTTACTCGCAAACCGATACAAGCCGTTGGATTGGTTCAGGTAGTAATGGCGGGAAAGATAACCAACACGCTGAGCTTAAATTTGTAACTACGCTTACGGATTTAACCATTATTGGTCGTTTATCTTATGATGATGTAAGCGAGACAAACTACAATAGTGTAAGTATTGAGCAGTTTGAGCAAACACCAGATTGGGATCAGCTGACATGGAATTGGACTGGTGTCCCACATTTTGACCAAATGTTCGCAGAAGGCTGGGGTACGCTTCGCGAAAACACTCTAGCGTATTTAAAATTGGAATATGCACTTTCTCCAACATCACTTATTACCGTTAGCCCGTATTATCATAAAAATTCAGGGCGTGGGGATTGGATCCCACCGTATTTAACGACCCCTGTTGATGAAAATGGTAATCCAACAACTGAGGGCGGAACAAATGCTGGCTCTTACGGATTTGCTGATAGTGAAGGGAATCCGCTTGCACCAAACGAAGAATGTACGGCAAGTTTAAGCTGGCCATGGGAATCGGGTCCTGGTTTAAACCCAGCGTGTTACGACGATACAGCAACACATGTTATGTCGTATCGCCATACGCATTACAAAAAAGACCGCCTCGGTTTAACGGCAAACTACCAAGCCTCTTTTGGTATGCATGATATAGAAGCAGGTTTATGGTATGAACAAAGTGACCGTGAAGAATCTCGTGATTGGCACAAGGTAATTGATGCGCGTATTTATCATCACTTTGATAGCACTCCATACTGGACACAATACAAAAACACTTTTGAAACTGACACTCTAAAATGGTATGCGCAAGATTCAATGGCGCTTGGTGATTTTACACTTAACTTAGGTGTTAAAAAGTACCTTGTTGATATTGAAAAGTATGATCATTATCAAAATGCAACCACAGCAAAAATAAATAGTGATTCAGACATATTGTTCAGTGGCGGTATTTTGTATCAGTTAAATGACTCTACAGAGTTATTTACCAGTTACAGCGAAAATTTTGCGGCTATTAAAGACGGTGTACTAGAACGTGATAGCTCGGATTTATCAGCCATCGAGCCTGAAACCGCTGAAAATATTGACCTTGGTGTGCGCTATCAAAATAATGCATTAAAACTAACAGCAACAGCGTATTCAATAGAGTTTGATAACCGTATTACCTTTATTGCACCTGGTAGCGATACAGGCGGTATTGATTACACAATAGGCACTAATGGCTCTTACTTAAATGTAGGTGGTATTGAGTCTAAAGGTTTAGAGCTTTCTGCAAGTTATATGCTTAATTCAGAGTGGAATATATATAGCTCGTATACAAATAACGACTCGGAGTACAAGGGCGACGCGCCAGGCTTTGAAGCAGGTGACAAAGTAATTGACTCAGTCGATGACTTATTCGTGCTATCGACAGACTACTACAGTGGGGATTTTCGTTTTGGGTTGTCGGCTAAATACACCGGCGAACGTGGTGAGGTTGACGGCTACACTGTGCTGGATTTAAATGCAGGTTACTCAGCAGAAGTAAATGCAAGCCCATTTAAAGCACTAGATATTGCATTTGTAGTTTATAACGTGACAGATAAAAGCTATCTAGCTGGCGGTACAGGCAATGGTACCACTTACTTTATAGGTGCTCCGCGTACAGCGGCAGTCACTTTAAGTGCTACTTTTTAGTACTCAAAATACGCAACTTATTATTCAATTATGTTAGTAAACCTCTTAACCAGAGTTCAGGTTAAATAGTAAATATTTTAAAGCCCATCACTGATGGGCTTTTTTTAAAAGGTACACACATATTATGAACTCAGTAATAAAAGTAGTGGTATTTAGCTTAACTGTATTATTAAGCAATGCGGTTAATGCGGCGCAAAATGTAGTGCTGATAACGCTTGATGGAGTACGCTGGCAAGAAATATTTAATGGGGCTGATAATAGCTTAATTAATAATACTGACTTTGTTAAAAAGCCTGAGCAATTAAAGACTCAATTTTGGGCAAAAACAGCGAATGAGCGCCAGCAATTATTAATGCCTTTTTTAACTCAAGTAGTGGCTAAAAAAGGGATTATAATTGGCGATAGAGCTAACGGCTCTACTATGTCGGTAAGTAACCCGTGGTATTTTTCATATCCTGGTTATAACGAAATACTCACCGGTGAAGTAGATGAAAACATAAATAGTAACAACAAATTGCTCAACCCAAATAAAACTATTTTAGAGCGTTTAGATAAGTTACCTGAGTTTAAAGGTAGCACAGCCTTATTTGGTAGTTGGGATGTATTTCCATACATTGTAAATACTAAGCGCAGTAACGTGTATGTAAATGCAGGTTTTATGTCAATTGAAGAGAATTTATTCACTGATGCGCCACTGTTAAATGCGCTACAGAATGAAATCCCCAGTCCTTGGTATAACGTACGACTAGACAGTTTTACATATCGCTTTGCTAAAGCGTATATGTTGGCTAAAAAGCCTAAGTTGTTAGTGATAAGTTTAGGCGAAACCGATGACTTTGCGCATGATGGTCATTACGACCAATACCTTAAATCGGCAAGGCAAAGTGACGCGTTTATAAAAGACTTATGGGCAACCATTCAAACTACAGTGGGTTATAAAAATAACACCACACTAATTATTACCACTGATCACGGGCGTGGCAATAATGCCAACGATTGGCAACATCACAGCTCTAAACGTGCACTTGCTGAGCTAGAGTTAGGTGCAAACACTTACCCAGAAGGAATTGTCGGCTCCGAACATATTTGGCTTGCTGCCATTGGTCCTGCAATAAAAGGCAGTGGCTTAATTAAAACTAAAAATGAGCTTAAACAAGCGCAAATAGCAGCGACCGTTTTAAAGGCTCTTGGGCAGAACCCAAATGAAATAAATTCAAATATGGCACCTGCTATTAGCGAGATTTTAAAATGAAGAACCTATTTAAACCATTGACCCTATCAGCCTTGGCGTTGAGTTTGGTTATTAGCGCGAATGTTACTGCCGCGCCATCTAAAATCCTGTTTGGTTCGTGTGGGCATCAAGATAAAAACATTCCCATATTTAATGCAATTAATAAAGAGCAGGGCGATTTATTTATATTTTTAGGTGACAATATTTACGGTGATACTAACGATATGGATGTACTTGCCAATAAGTATCAACGTTTAGGGGCAAAGTCTGGTTTTAAAACGTTAAAAGCGCAAACGCCTATTATTGCTATGTGGGATGACCACGATTTTGGTCAAAACGATGCAGGTAAAGAGTATCCGCATAAAGAGCAATCACGCCAAATTATGCTTAATTTTTGGGATGAACCTGCAAACTCAGCCCGTCGCACTCGCCCTGATGGAATTTATACCTCATACATGTATGGTGAAAATGAGCAAACCATACAAGTAATAATGCCTGATTTACGTTGGAACCGTGATGCGCTAAACCATGTAGGTGAGCTTGAATACTACACTAAGCGTAAGTTAAATAACCAAGGCCCGTATAGTCCTAGTGAAGTGAAGGGCGCATCAATGATAGGTGAAGCCCAGTGGCAATGGCTTGAACAAGAGCTTAAAAAGCCCGCTGCAATAAAATTGATTGCCTCAAGCTTACAGCTTTTACCCGATTTTACAGGTTGGGAGTCATGGGCAAACTTTCCTGAAGATAGAAACCGTTTATTTGCATTGATTAAAAAGCACAAGGTAAATGGGGTAGTGATTATAAGCGGTGACACACACTGGGGCGAAATATCAAAGTTTCAGCAAAACCTTGATTACCCATTAATTGAGATGACTAGCTCTGGCTTAACTGAAAAGTGGAAAGACGTAAGCCCTAACAAACACCGAGTAGGGGACTTTACTCATAACGTAAATTATGGTGATTTAAGCGTAGACTGGCAACAAACAGATCCCGCTATTTCACTTAAATTAAAAGGCATTGATGGCGAAGTAATAATGCAAAGTGACTTTAGTTTATCAAGTATTAGCCCTTATAAATAAACTCACTACTACGCACAGTATATAAAATAGATGCTGTGCGTTTAAATTACTTGCTAACTCTCTGATTTATTAATACCAATTACCTGTTTGCGCTACCCCTAATATTGAAAATATCTTACACTGGTTTTATCTCAAGCAAGGCCAGTGTTATATGCTAAATATTATTCAATCAAACCGGATGGAAGCCCTGCAAGCGCAGTTCCACCAGCTGTTAAAAATAAACCCATTGCAAAGCCCGTTCGACAAAGAAGTGGTGCTAGTGCAATCGCCGGGTATGTCGCAGTGGTTAAAAATAGGTTTGAGCGAAAACTTAGGGGTTGCAGCGCAGGTAGATTTTCCGCTGCCGTCGAGCTTTATTTGGCAGTTGTATCAGCAATTACTGCCAAATGTCCCTAAAGAGTCGGCATTTAATAAGCCCAACCTTGCTTGGAAACTGTTTGCAATTTTACCAACCTGCATTGATGAACCGCTTTATTTGCCGCTAAAAACCTATTTAGAGGGCGATATTGACGGGCAAAAAACCTTTGCGCTATGCGAAAAAATAGCCGATGTGTACGACCAATATTTAATGTACCGACCGCACTGGATAGCCACATGGGATAGCGGCAAAGATGAGCTTGATGACGTAGATGTAGCCATTGCCCCATGGCAACCTGATTTATGGCGACGCATTGTAAAGCTAAGCCAAGAACTTGGGCAAAGCCAATTTCATCGCGCTAATATGCAAGGGCAGTTACTTAAAGCACTTGAGACTATGGATAATAGCTTACTGCCACAACGCATTAGTTTATTTGGTATATCGGCGATTGCCAGCTCCCAGCTTGAGGTGTTTGAAGCACTGAGTAAAAAAACAGAGGTTATATTATTCTTTTTTAACCCAAGTGAGCACTACTGGGGCGATATCATAGATGAAAAAACAGCAGCTAAAATAAGCGCTAAATACGCCAAAATGCCGCTGGTGGAAGCGCAACAAAAAAAACAAACCAATCCAGATGAAGAATACTACTTTATTGGTAATCCGTTGTTATCGTCGTGGGGTAAATTAGGCCGCGACTATTTTGAACAACTTGTACAGTTAGATGCCCGTTGGATTGATGGTTTTATTGATGTGTTTGACGACACCTTACTAGGGCAAGTACAAAGCGAGATTTATCAGCTTGCGTTTAAAGGCGAATCGCTGAGTGATAACAAAGAGTGGTTTATAAACAACGAAGGTAAGTTACCAATCAGCGCAACCGACACCAGTATTACGCTCAGCGATTGCCATACACCGCTCAGAGAAGTTGAGCGCTTGCACGACTACTTACTTAACTTATTTAATCAAAACCCAACGCTTACCCCCAAAGACATAATTGTCATGATGCCCGATGTAGGCACTTACAGCCCTTATATTGAAGCTGTATTTGGCGGGGCGCAAGGCAGCCGTTTTATTCCGTACGCATTGGCCGATTTAGCCATAGAGCAAGAAAAGCCCGTCCTTAGTTCATTTGCGAGTTTAGCTAACTTACCGTTTTCGCGCTTTGGTGTGTCGGATATTCTCGATTTATTACAAGTGACGCAAATAGCCGAAAAGTTTGGGCTTGAAGCGCACGAATACGAGCAAATTCAATATTGGCTTGAACGTGTAGGGGTAAAATGGGGTATAAACGCAGCGCATAAAAGCAGCTTTGATTTACCCGCTATCGATTTAAATACCTGGCAACATGGGCTCAACCGTTTACTGCTTGGTATAGCCATGCGCGACGAACAATGCCCGTTTAACGGTATTTACAGCGCTGATGAAGTAGAAGGCATGGCGCTTGATACGCTCAACAAGCTCGTGCATTTTATTGATGTACTGCAAAGCTTTAAAGAGCAGCTAACGCCCGATGATACGCTCACTAATAAAGCGCATATTTTAAGCGAGCTATTAAACGCCATATACGAAAGTGAAAGCGACGACAGCTGGGATTTATTAGTACTTCAAAACGTGCTCGAAGAGTTACAAAAACACCACGACAACGGCGATTACAGTAAAGCAGTTTCGCAGCGTATTGTTAGTTACTTAGTTAAACAAGGCATTCAAGAAAAAGGCGTAGGGCAGCGGTTTTTGGTTGGGCAAGTAAACTTTTGTACGCTTATGCCCATGCGCGCCGTACCATTTAAAGTGGTATGCATGCTGGGCTTAAACGATGCTGACTACCCGCGTAACGTACAGCCTATTGGTTTTGACTTAGTGCCTTATTCTAAAAAGCAAAAAGGTGACCGATCACGTAAATTAGATGACCGCTACTTATTTTTAGAAGCGCTACTGAGTGCCCGCGACAACTTATACATGAGTTACATTGGTCGCTCGTGTTTTGATAACCAACCGCGCATGCCATCAACCCTTGTAAGCGAGCTGTTGGAATATATTGGGCGTAGTTTTGTATTAAGCGAAAAGAGTGAAAAAACGCTGCCCGCATGTCTAATTAATCAGCAGCATTTACAGCCCTTTAATAGCCATTACTATTTAGCCGATGAGCAAGCAAATACTGTGCTGAGCAACCACAGTTACAATCCAATTTGGCTGCCAAGTGAGTCAATTAAACCAGAGCCAGTTATTGCGCTTGATGTGACTGTGCCAGATCAGCTAGATCTTGATGTGTTTATTAGAAGTGTGTGCAGCGCACAAGAGAGCTTTTATCAACAAACATTGGGCTTACGCCTGCTACAATTTAACGAAGTAGCAAAAGACGAAGAACCCTTTAGCCTAGATGCGCTGCGCCGTTATTTTTACCTTGATGAAATACTCGAAGCAAACATAAACGAGCAACCCCTAAGTACCGAGCAAATACTGCAGCGGGGTGAGTTACCTCAAGCCAATGTAGGCAGTCTCATATTTGAGAGTATGGAGCACCGAGTTGACGCGCTTGCAGGGCAAGTAAAAGAGCACATTAAAGGCGGGAAAAGTGAGCCAATAGAAGTTTTGCTTACCATTGAAGGCACTAAAGTAGAGGGCTGGCTCAATCATGTGTATTTGCAAAAACAAGTGTTTTACCGCAGTGCGAGTATTAAAGCGAAAGATTTAATTAAAGGCTTTATTTATCACCTCGCAGCGCAAAGTATGGATCAACAAGTAGAAACATTGTTACTTGGGCTTGATAAGCAAATTACCTTTGCGCCAATTAATAAAGCTGATGCCGATGCATTGTTACTTGATTGGTTTGAGTTATACAAAGCGCTGCGCGCGGAGCCTGTGCCGTTCTTTCCGGTAAGTGGTTATGAATACGTTAAAAGCGGCGGCGATATAACAAAAGCAATGAGCAAATTTAGCCCGCAATACATAGGGCGAGGCGAGGGCGAAAATCCGTATATTCGCTTAACGGTGCAATCGCTAAATGACTGCCAAGAAGAATTTATAAAATGGAGTGATAAATTGCTCACGCCTTTATTTGAACACGCAAAGGAGAGTGACCATGCAAGCACTTAATCCTCTTACTATGCCGCTCATTGGTCAAAGTTTAATAGAAGCCAGTGCGGGTACCGGCAAAACCTATACGATTACGGGGCTGTATTTACGTTACTTACTAGGTATGCAAATAGAAGGTGAGTTAAGTACGCCGCTCAGTGTTGAGCAAATTTTGGTTGTAACCTTTACCGACGCCGCCACCCAAGAAATTAAAGACCGCGTACGCAGCCGAATTATTGCTGCGCGCGACGCATTGCTTGGGCAAGACCCAAACGACGAACTCATTGAAGGCGTAATTGCCAAAATTGATGATAAGCACCGCGCGTTTGATTTGCTCGATGCAGCTGCTAAATCAATGGACGAAGCCGCTATTTTTACTATTCATGGCTTTTGTCAGCGGATGCTAAAACAACATGCGTTTGAGTCGGGAGTGGCGTTTAATCTCGAATTTATTTTAGATGAGCGCGACATATTACTTGAAACTATTAAAGATTTTTGGCGTGCGTTTGTATACCCACTTAATAAAGAACGCACCGATGCTATTTTAGATGTATTTGCCGCACCAGAGTCTTTATTCGCTCAAGTGGCGAGTATTTTAAACAAAGCTAATGCGCACATTACGCCACAAATAAATTTAGACGATGTGTGGAAAGCCCGTGACGAGTACATAACCCGTGTGCCTGCATTTAAAAAAGCGGTGTTAGAGCAAGAGTTTATCGGTGCTATTAAAAGCTCGGGTTTAAGCGGGTCTAAAACGCCAGCACGAAAAGGCAGCCTTGGTGCGCTTGAAGCATTTTGTTTAGGCGGCGATTTGTTTTTTGAATTTGGCACTAGCAAGTATTCGTTTGAAGTGTGGAGTACAGAAAACTTAAGCGATGTGAGCAATTATAAAAAAAATCAGCCATTATTTGTGCATCCATTACTGAGTCAGTTTGACGAGCTTGCCGGCCTTAACAACACCATAAACCAAGGGCTAAAAATAGCGGTTGTACAACATGCAGCACGCTGGGTAAAAGCCGCAATAGTTAAGCGTAAACAAGAGCAAAGCGTTATCACCCCAGATGACTTATTGACCAATTTACATAGTGCGCTTAATAACGAGCAAGGCGACGTACTAGCGCAAAAAATTGCGCAGTTGTTCCCGGTTGCCATGATTGATGAATTCCAAGATACCGATCCGATTCAGTACGGTATTTTTAGTAAAATTTATGGGCAACAAAATACCACGCTTGCCATGATAGGCGACCCTAAACAAGCTATTTATGGCTTTAGGGGCGCAGATATTTTTACCTATATTGGCGCAAAAGAAGCTGTACAGACTGATCAGCAATTTACGCTGGGTACTAACTTTCGCTCAAGCACCGATATAGTCAATAGCGTTAATAGTTTATTTGGCAAACATGCTAACAGCTTTATTTATAACGACGCTATACCCTTTATCGCAGTAGCTGCTAAAGGTAAAAAAGCGGAAGACTCTTTTTTAATTGATGGCAAACCCGCGACCGCATTCGAATTTAATGTATTTGTGGATGAAGCCGCCGATGAAAAAAACAAACCAACCAACAAAGGTGTAGGGCAAGCACATTTAGCCACTCACTTTGCTAATAAAATAGTGACCCTGCTTGAAAAAGCAAAACAAGGGGATGCGTGTATTGGCAGTACCCCTGTCAGCGCTGCCGATATTTGTATATTAGTGCGCGACCGTGTTGAAGCGCAAATAATGAAAAAAGCGCTAGGTGATGCCAAAATTTCCAGCGTGTATTTATCGCGCGAGAGCGTTTTTAGCCAAGAGCTTAGCCATCACCTACTTAACTTTTTAACAGCGCTGCATGGACAATATGATGAGTCATTGCTGCGCGGTGTTTTAGCTGGTCCGCTATTTTGTTTAAGTTATAACGAAATACATGCACTCGCTGATGATGAAAATAAATGGCAAGACTACTTAAACTTTTTTGCACAACTTAGCCACATTTGGAACAAGCAAGGCGCTATGGCAATGCTTGAGCGCTTAATGAGCCATAACCAACTTAGCGCTAAATGGCAAGGGTTAGGATATAACGTTGAGGGTTGGCTGACGGACTTTAGGCACTTGGGCGAAATACTTCAGCAAAAACAAATAGAGCTTGAAGGCACGCTGCGTTTACTGCGATGGTTTGCACAAAAGGTAAGCCAACAAGACGGTGAAACAGTACAGGTACGCCTAGAAAGTGACGCCAACTTAGTTAAAATTGTCACTATGCATGCCTCAAAAGGGCTTGAATACCCTTTGGTATTTATGCCGTTTGCCAGTGGCTATCGCGAAACAAAAGAAGCGCTTTATCATAATAATGGCAAGCTAGTTTACGATTTAAGTAAAGACGAAGATGCCCTTCAAAAAGCAGAACAAGAACGCCTAGCTGAAGATTTACGCCTGCTTTATGTAGCACTTACTCGCGCCGTACATTTTTGTGCGCTTGGTGTTTATAACATAGGGCAAGGACAAAGTAGCCGCTTGGCTATGCAAAGTAGTGCACTTGGGCATGTTTTATTTGCAGGGCTTGAACTTGCCAGTAGCCAAACATGGCGCACGCATTTAAGTGAGTTTTGCGACGCTAACATCGCGATGAGCTATCAGCAATTTACCTCACAAACATTATTAGAGCAGGGAACACTTTGTTTTAATAACAGTGAAAGTGCGCAGCAAACGTTAAGTGTTAATAAAGTAACAGCAAATATTGAACGTAACTGGCGAGCAACCAGCTTTAGTGCGTTGAGCTTTAAAAAGCACAGCGACCAATTAGCCCCAGGGCGAAGTGATGAAGATCACGAAAAAGACGAGTTTGCAGTGCAAGAGGACGAACTACCATCACCTTATAGTTTTCCTAAAGGGGCAAAGCCTGGTAGCTGTTTACACGAAATATTTGAACAAATAGATTTTACTAGCCCAATAGTTCACCCAACTAATACCGAGCAAAACTTATCTGAAGTAGTTAAGCGCAGCCTTGAAAAGTACCACATAGGTGATCTATGGCGAGAAGTGGCTGAAAAGTGGGTACTTGATGTTCTTGCGTGCCCCCTAGATAACAGTTCTTTAGAAAAAAGCCTTCTTTCATTGGGTGTGCTTACACCCAAAGATTGCCTAGTCGAAATGGAATTTAATTTACCTCTTGAGAGCTTAAGTGCACCAAAGCTAAACGAAATGCTGGTTAAACATTTTGGTTTTACACAAAGTAAGCTTGAATTTTCGCACGTAAAGGGCTTGTTAAAAGGCTTTGTCGATTTAATATTTTGCTACCAAGGCAAATATTATATTTTAGATTATAAGTCTAATTATTTAGGTAGCACGCCAGCTGATTACGAGAGCGACATGCTTGAGCAAGCGATGAGCAGTCATCAGTATCATTTACAGTATTTAATTTACACCGTAGCACTGCATCGTTTATTAAAACAACGTATAGCTGATTACTCAATAGAAACTCATTTAGGCGGCGTGTATTACACATTTTTACGAGGAATGCCGGCAGGGCAAGGTGTGTACTTTAAAAAGCTAACTGAAGAACAAGTGATTATTTTAGATGGCTTATTTAGCCAAGGAGCCATGCTATGAGCGATTTAAATGAGCAACCTGGCTTGTTTGACGATATAGACGAGACACTTGATAATGATGCAGCAGAGCCTCTTACTTCAAAAAATGTAGCACAAGATGCCTCATTAGAGGACATTGTGTTAAATAATACGATTATCGAAGTCCCGTTACTTGAATATTTATTAGCGCAAAATAGACTACGTGTAGTTGATGTTAAACTCGCAGAATTACTGTGTGCTAATGACATTGAGCAACCTCATAATGAACTGTTTTATATTATTTTATTGCTGTGCTTATCGCAGCAAAGCCAGCATAGCTGCCTAACCTTAAATGAGGTTGACTGGAGCAATCCTTTTAACTTGCGCAACAGTGACTTTAATAAACTAGATGGCAATGTACCCAGTACACTAAGCCCGTTTAGTGATGACTTTAATGTACATACAGCGCTCAGTTATTTACAAAACCATGAAAGCGTGGGCGAGAGTAAACCACTGCAACTGTTTAAAGAGCGACTTTATTTTGCGCGCCTTGCCGGTTATGAGCAAACACTCGCAGATAGACTATTAAGCATGAGCGAGCGAAAGCTCAATATTAATAATGAAATATTGGCAGAACTTTTAAATACCTATTTTCCTGCTGATTCTTCAATTGAAACTGATTGGCAAAAAGTGGCGTGTGCGATTGCTGCCACCAAAGGCTTTAGCGTGATCACGGGTGGTCCAGGTACCGGTAAAACTACCACAGTGACTAAGTTGTTGGCTATTTTGCAGTCACTTTATAAAACCGCGCCGCTTAGCATTAAGCTGGTGGCACCGACAGGTAAAGCCGCTGCACGTTTAAGTGAGTCTATTTTAGGCGCTAAAAATAAGCTCACAACGATTCCTGATGATATAAAAACGCTGATACCGCAAAACGCTCAAACTATTCATCGCTTATTAGGCGTAAAACCGTTTACGAATAAATTCAGACATAACAAAAGCAATCCACTGCATTTAGATGTGCTGATTATTGACGAAGCCAGTATGGTCGATTTATCGCTGATGGCTAAATTAATAGAAGCACTGCCTGCGCATGCGAGATTAATACTCCTAGGTGACAAAGACCAGCTGGCCTCGGTAGATACTGGCAGCGTAATGAGCGATTTATGCCAAGGTTTAACACTTGGGCAAACGCCACGCTACTCGCAAGCACGTTGTGATGAGCTAAATAGCTTATGTTTTAATAATGAGCCTAAGCTCGTAGCGCAAAGCGTGAGTGAATTTAAACTCGCAGATTGCGTTGCCTTTTTACAGCACAGTTATCGATTTGATGCACAAAGCGGCATTGGTCAACTCGCACTTGCGGTAAACACAAATAACACCGGTATTTTAAATTACGTTGAGCAAGAAAGTACCGAAGGGCGTTTTAACGATGTAATTTTAGATTACGACTTTGTAGCGAAACCAATTGAAAAGCTTGTTAAAAGTGCAGCAAGTCATTATGCAAAATACCTTAACTTAATTGCCCAAGGTGCAGATGTTGCACAGGTGCATGCTGCTTTTGCTAGTTATCAGCTTTTAGCTGCGGTACGAGAGGGCGATTACGGCGTGCATAGCTTAAATCAGCGAATAGAGCGCGTATTGCAACAGCAAGGTTTAATAACAGTTAGCCCTAATACTCATCATTATACAGGCATGCCCATTATGGTGAGCCAAAACGATTACCAGCTTAAGTTATTTAACGGCGATATTGGTATTTTAATGCCCGATGAAAGCAATCAGCTCAAAGCCATATTTATTGACGAGCAAGGTAATCAACGAGCATTTTCGCCAGCACGACTCCCTGCACACGATAAAGTATACGTAATGACTATTCATAAATCACAAGGTTCAGAGTTTAGTTACACCGCTATGGTACTGCCACCGCTAAAACAAGCGCGCATGGGTATTAACAGGCAATTAGTGTATACGGGAATAACCCGCGCTAAAAATAAGTTTGAGCTGGTGGCTGACAAAAAAGTACTGCAACTAGCAATGAATAAAAGCGTATCAAGAGCATCTGGTTTATATGAAAGGTTACAATTTTAAGCTTAATTTGAATTTTTTATTAATAATTTAGCTTCAAACTGCTTGTTATTTATCGCGTTATTATAAATGTCTTCTATACTAAAGTTAATTTTATATTGAATGTATTCGGGCGTGTTGATCTTTGGTGGGTGAATTTGCAGTAGTGTGTTTGGTTTTTAGGCAAGGCAGAGCCTATGTAGTGTGGTATTTCCCATAAATAGGCGATAACGTAGTATAAATACCAAACATACGCTGCCCTTTGGGTTCTTTCTAGGGACGATTAACTCTTTGTTGCCTACATGGATGTAGGTAAGGGGCGTGAGCAGGACGCGGAAGCTTTGCTCGGTTTTTACTTATTCTTACATGGATGTAAGCCATTAGAATAACGCAGGAGCAGTTATCGAGCCCACTAGGTTACAAACCTCGCGCCGTGATTTAATCGCCCCTAGATTGAACAAATTTCAATCCACAAAGGTCAACACGCCCAATTAAGGATATTAATGTTTTTTTCTAAAAATAAGCAAAATGAAATAGCCTCTTTAAAAGCAGAACTCTATCCGTTACAACAAGTGTGGGAAGGGCTTTACCGAGAGATGTTAGTTGTTAATATTCTTTATGATGGGCGTATTTCGCACGCCAATGATAGGTTTTTAGAAAACTTAGGCTACAACGAAGACGATCTTACTAATAACTCTTTTGATGATTTTATTACTGAGTCATCTCGTCAATCTTCAGAATTTAAAAGCCTACAGCAAGCTATAAAAAAAGAAGGACATTGGGGCGGTGCATTACAAATTGCGCGCGGTGATGGTAAAGCTGAATGGTTACGTTTAATAGTACATCCTGTAAAAGGGGAGCAAGATCAGTTGCTCTATTTTTCTATATTCGGGAGTGTGCTTACAAAAACAATTACGGCTTCCCGCGAGCAAAGCGACACTATCAAAGCGATATATCGCTCTATGGCAGTAATTGAATTTGATTTAGAAGGCCATGTTTTAAAAGCAAATGAGCAGTTTTTATCAGCAATGGGTTATCAAGAAAGTGAATTAATAGGAAAACACCATCGCACATTTTGTGAAGCTTCAGAGTATAATTCCCAAGAGTATCAACAGTTTTGGGCTAAATTAAGAGAAGGACAGTTTATAGCGGAGCGCTTTAAGCGTGTTGATAAATACGGCAATGTTGTATGGTTAGAAGCGTCATATAACCCAATCTCAAATGACGCGAATGAGCTTTATAAAGTAATGAAGTTTGCAACAGTTATTACAGAGCAAGTAAATCAAGAAATTGCGATATCTCAGGCTGCCGAAATTGCTTATAGTACCTCAACCCAAACTGATAAAAAAGCAGAGCAAGGCGCGAGCGTTATACAAGATACGGTTACAGTAATGACCGAGCTTGCTATTAACATGGAGCAAGCTGCAAGTGAAATTTCAGCGCTTGATCAGCAGTCGCAACAAATATCGAGTATTGTACAAAGTATTAGTAGTATTGCAGAGCAAACCAATTTGTTAGCATTAAATGCCGCAATTGAAGCGGCTAGAGCTGGCGAGCAAGGTCGAGGCTTTGCTGTGGTTGCAGACGAGGTTCGACTGCTTGCATCGCGTACATCAAAAGCAACAGAAGAAATAGTAGAAGTAGTACAGCGTAACCAATCACAGACACAAAATACGGTGGCTGTAATAGAAAAAGGTAAAGAAAAAGCAGAGCAAGGTTTAGCACTATCTAAAGAGTCGGGTGATGTGATGCAGGAAATTCAGCAAGGCGCACAAGAAGTTGTAAATGCGATTGGGCAATTTACCAGTGAACTTAAAGCTAACGGCTAGATTAGTTACGTCCTTATTCTAAAGCGGGCACCTTTACCGGTACCCGCTCAACCTACCCCCTCAATATTACTCTCGAAACACCCCTGATAATTTTAAATTTAACAACTATTCTTTATTAACCCATTAAATAATAGGTAATAAGTTTCTTCACCCCTATAAATGATAATAAGTTGTTGCATTTTTGTTCTTTGTTCCTAATACTGGTGAACGCCAAGGCTGACAAGCCCTAGTATGAATACCTTAAATGATAATAAAATATTACGTACATAACATTAAGGAATTGTATGAACAACACTAAGCGCACACACACATTAATTAAACCAAGTCACCTAATTGGTGCTGGGCTTGCTATGCTAATGAGCTTTTCTGCTGCGAGTAAAGACTACAAAATTATATTAATTCACGGGTTACAAACTTCGCAAATAACCAATAAGTCGGGTAGTGATGTAATTAATGACGGTGAAACATATTGGCAATCGTACTGGAATAATCGTGCAGATGAGCGAATTGATTGGCCTGCTTATGAGCGAATTGAAGGTAAAATTGCTACCGATTGGGTGTGGCCAAAGTTAAAGCAAATTTCACGCTCTAATTTATGCAGTGATGGCTGTGTATTTGTAACACATTCAACAGGCGACTTAGTTGCACGCCATATTATTGATAACCAAGAAAACTGGTTAGAAAACGAAGGCTTACAGCCGCTTAATATTGTTGCGACGTTTGATTTAGCAGGCGCGGGTGGTGGAAGTGAGCTTGCAGATGTAGCAGTTAGTGCTTTAACTGGCGCATCATGGAACTTTGCGGTCGATGCAGCACTCAAATGGTGGCTAGGGAGCGATGTAACCGAAGCTGTTGGTGTATTACACGATTTAAAAGTGAATAATGCCCGTAAAATATCGCCATTTCCTGATGCACGTACACCTAGATTACGCTTTGTGGCAGATGGTAATGCGTATTTAGGTTTAACAGGTGGATTTTTAAAAGGTAATGATGATTCGGTTGTAGCATCGCACTCTTCATGTGGTGCAAGTTCGGCTGGCTCGTTTGGAAGTTGTAGCAGCAGTATTGATACAGATGGCCATTTAAAATCGCAAGGTGATGCTGTTAGTAGCTTTATGCCAAATCATTATCCAATGATGATGAGTGACAGTTATAGCCATAACGAAATACATAACGCGCAGCGTAAAGGTAATGTCACAATAGCCATGAATAACGTAAATGTTGAAGGTAATAACGTAGGGTTCAATACGTTTGATAAAACTACAGGTAGTTGGTTTTGGAAAAAACAATATCGTTATATTAGGGATTCAAATAATTTAAGTGCATCAGCACTTATTTATAATGTGATTCCATAACATAGAAGGCGTGTAGTTATACCAATCTGCATAAATCTTTGATCAATTTAACGAATTAAGTTCCACTATAACGTCGTTAAAAATTTTTTATTTACGACTGCATGGATGCAGGAGGTAGAGCAATGCAGGGAGCAATTGCCGAGAACAACTAGATACAAAAATTTTTGCCTAGTTCTAGCGTAATTTTCTTAACGTTAAATAGACCCATATATAAGCAGATTGGTATTAAAAACTATACGCCTTATAAAAGATTGAAATATAAAAATGAAAAAATTTTATGTCGTTGCTTTAATTATTAGCACTATTTTATTCTCGCTATGGTTTACTGGTAAAAATGATGCTCAAAAAGTTGCTGAGCCAATAAAACCACAGATTAAACACAGCGCGAACGCACCTGACTTATCGCCTGTAAAAGTGATCCCTATAGATGTGCCTAAAGCTAAAAAACCACAATCAAAAAAGCAAATCGCGTTTAATGAAGACCTAACAAAAGCAGCGCAGCAAGTGGTGATGCAATACGAAAGTGCACTTAAGTTTCCTCCTTATTCTCAACCTTTAAGTCCTTTAGATGAAGATCGATTAAAGCCAAATCAGTTTTATCCTGTGTCGAGCCCCATAGGTGAAAGCGGCGATGCTTTAACGGTAAGCCTCAAACAATATCGTTTTGTATATCCAGAAGAAATAACAATAAAGGTAAGCGCTCAAGGGCTTGGTAAAGTGGTCATTGAACTTGCAAATACTGATACAAAGGAAGTATTAAATACCCATACGGGCAATGCGCGTGAAGGTGAGGCAATTATTACATTTAAAGAAGATGAAGATTACCCTCGTAGTTTGCAAGTGTATGTGCAGGGCGATGTTGACGGCAAAAAAGTACCCGTAGTTGCGCAAATTCAATATATGCCGCCAAGTGCTACTTTGACAGGTTTTGAAATAGCTTATGCTCAAAATGAAAACATGATTATGCCAGCTAATTTAACGGTGATAAAAAGTGGTTTGTATCGTGTTAGGGCGAATTTATATAGTGGTGATACACCACTTGCTCATTTGGTATCTAAGGAACGCTTAACACAAGGGAGCCAAACCGTAGACTTAAAAGCTCATTGGTCAGTATTACCTAAGGGCGTTACCGATATGCGCTTAAGTGACTTTGTAATAGAAAGAATGTCGCCAAGCCCAGGTGAGCGTAACAGCTTTGGGAATAGTGAAATAAGCCATTTTGATATAAACGATTTCTCGTACGACAGTTTACAGCAGTTGCCGTATCAGACTAATGCACAAGAAAAGTTAAGTTTAGAGTTTTTACAAGGCCTAGCTGAGAGTTAAAAAGACAACGTAAGGCTGAATTGGTAAATTTAAGGGGGTTGTACATAAATACAACCCCCTTAAATTTGTTAGCCTAGATATGTTAGCTTAAATTTATAGTAACTACACTTGGCGCTTCTTGTTCATCAAGCTCATTAGTAACAGGCACTTTAGGAATGTCTGGCTTATCAAGAGCTATATCGCCACCATCAATGACTTCACCGGTTTGTAAGTTTTTAAAATCAAACAAATCAGCATCAGCTAAGTGTGAAGGCACGACGTTTTGCATTGCTGTAAAAATACTCTCAATACGGCCTGGGTGCTCAGCATCCCATTTAGCGAGCATTGCTTTTGTATGTTTACGCTGTAGGTTTTCCTGCGAACCACATAGGTTACACGGAATAATTGGATAACCTTGTGCAAATGCGTATTGGCTTATATCGCTTTCTTTGGAGTATGCAAGTGGGCGAATAACCATATGCTCGCCGTTATCACTCATTAATTTAGCCGGCATACTTTTTAGTTTTCCACCGTAAAACATATTTAAAAACAACGTTTCAATCATGTCGTCACGATGGTGGCCAAGGGCTATTTTAGTTGCGCCTAACTCATTTGCTGTGCGGTATAAAATACCACGACGCAGTCGTGAGCAAAGTGAACAGGTTGTTTTACCTTCAGGAATAATGTCAGTAACAATGCTGTAGGTATCTTCTTCTACAATTTTGTATTCTACATTTAATTTATCAAGATACTGGGGTAAAACGTGCTCAGGAAACCCTGGTTGTTTTTGATCTAGGTTTACAACAACGAGATCAAACTTTATAGGTGCTACACGTTTTAAATGTTGAAGCATTTCAAGCATTGTGTAGCTGTCTTTGCCTTATATTGAATAATAACATGCAGAAAATATTTTTTTATATTATTTACAACAGGTTAAAGGTTTTAAACTTAACAAAAAATAAGGTAACTGTTAACTATGGAAGAAGAATGAAAGATTTGATGTATTTTCAGGCTTATGATGTTTTACAAAACGTGCTATTAGAAATATTCGGGGAGGGTGTTATTTTGCTTTAAACTTTTCTTTAATTTGATTTAATAACTCTTCCTTCTCGGAGTTATTTAAGTTAGCTATCTGAATTACCAATTCGGCTGTTATGTCGTCTTCACAAAAGAAATAGTTTAGTGGAACTCCTAGTTCTAAAGATATTCTCTTCAGCGTTTTAATGTCAGGTGTGTGTCTACCTTTCTCATAGTGATTCATGCGACTGCTCGCAGAGCTAGAATCAAGACCAATAAGAATCCCCAAATCCTTTTGAGATAAGTTAGCTTTTTTTCTGGCTTTAGCAAGCTGAGTTGGTATGGGGTTAATATATTCCAATGAATTATCATAAAAAACGACTTTATACTTAGATTCTCTAAGTTTTAGTCTATCATGTATACTTAGGAATCCTAAGCGCGTGGGTACTTATGACAAATACTTCTAGAGTGAATATTAAATTACATGAACTTATTGAGACCGGTGCACCAATTATTGAAGTGGCTAGTGAAATTGGAGTTTCTACTAAGCAGTTAAAGGCTTGGATTGCACAGGTTCACAAAGAAAGTTTTGACACTAACAAAAATAAATTTATTTTGATGAAGGTTGAGGAGCACCTTCAACATACATCGAGAGAAAGGGAAGTATTATTAAAAGCTGCGAAAATATTTGCTCGAGAGATGAAAGATACATAATACAAAGACATATTTATTATTGTTCTACTGTCTAGCTCACTGTATATTCAATGAAAAAATTAACCCATGCATAGTATGAAATTAGCTTGCCTTTATATTAGTGAACATCATCAGCTTAAAAACCTTTTTATACCGCTGATGTCTGAATTTATTTTCGATTTTAACGATAGTGTATTAAAGATAAGTAAAAATGAGTTTTACGTACCTGACTATTATAAAGGGCTAAATTTACAAGCTGTCATAGGTAACAATGGCTCCGGAAAAACCTCTATATTAGATTTTATCGAAAGTATTCATAGCTACAGTGAAAGCTCTGGTTTTTATTTATTTTTTGACTCGACTTTAAATTTATTTTCTAAAGTCGAGTTAAATATCGGTAGGTTAGATGTGAGGTTTTGTGAGCAACTTAAAGAATATTCAGTACGAAATTTTTTGCCGAGAGGTATGCACACAGTTGTTAAAGTTAATAATCTGTCGAAATTTAGCTCAAATAAAAAACCTAAAATGAAAAATGTTGTCGATCTAACATCTGAAAGGCTTAGTAGTAGTAAAGTAAATAGAACCAAGCAATTACGTAATTTGTTCACATATTTAGGCCGTAAAAACAAAGCTAATGAAAGTCAGGTTTATTATACTTTTAAGTTCAGAGGATGGACTCCAGCTCTGAAGAATTGGTTGAAGCAATCCTTTCTTTTCGATATTACGAAAAAAGGTTTTTTTCATGATAATAGAGAGCTTTTTCTTAGATTCCCTGAAAAATATAAACTCTCTGTTTCAGAAGTAGATGAGCTTTTCTCTTCTCTAGGCTCTATTAGAGAGCCTAGCGATATTCCTGGTCCCCTGCAAGGTTTGACTGATGAATTAAGCGATCTTTTCTTAAATAATTTTTCATCGTATGTTTATGATGGGGAAGCATTGGCTGTCTTAGTCCCTCCTGACTCTAAACTAGATGACACAACTTCTGCGGCAATATTAGCTAAGGGAATTTTGAATATCTTCAGGTATAATATTCAAAAGATTGATATTGAGCAAAGTTTATCTGCTGATCTTTGTATGGCTTTAGTTAATAAGCTTTTTTTCGAAACTCATTCGCTTAAAATTAACAACGTTAGTTCACGCCTGAATATACGGAGGTGTATTACAGAAACAATAGAAAAAGCCATAACTATTAATACTTCAATAGATAAAAAAAACTATCACTCTATCGTCAATTTATGCACAACGTTTGAAGAGGCTGTAGAAAAGGACTTAGATATTTTACTTGAGGTTGTTAGAAACATCAGTTGCGTAGATTTATCGGTTGTATTTGAGAATGATATTCATGATATTGTGGCTTATAGATCTGATCTTGATGAACCTTTCCGAGATTTAAAATTTAGTCTTTATGAATATTTTCCTACAGGTAGTCTCATTCACTTTCCAAATTATTCAGGATTAGAACAAGTGAAAGTAAAAGAGCCTCTTGATATTCTTTATGTTTCAGAACAAATTGATAAACTCCCAGATTACCTCCAAAAAAATATTGATCATGGTTGGCAAGGCTTGAGCAGTGGAGAGTTTGCTAAGACAAGTTTATTTTCATCTATTTTTAGTTGTTTGATAGCAGATGAGCCACCTGAATTTAAGTTATTTTTAATTGATGAAGCTGATCTATATTTACACCCAGAATGGCAACGGAAATTTATTTTTGAACTAATAGAATTAATAAAAAGTATCGGTTACGAGTCAAAGACACAATTTATTATAACTACGCATTCTCCACTTATAATTGGCGATTTTTTACCTGAAGATATCTTAGCTTTAAAAGTTGTAGCTGGAAAAACAGTTATTAGTAATTCACTAGGGTTTGGAACTAAGTTATCAGACTTTTACTTGGAAGGTATGCACCTTGATTCTACGTACGGGGAGCACTCAAGATCAAAGCTTCAAGCGCTTATAGATGCAAAGCTCACAGGCATACCGTTAACAAGAGAACAATTGAATCTAGCTTATAAAATATGTAATAAATCACTTCAGGAATCTTTGTTAGATGATTAAGTTTAAATACTCTTTTCCTGAAGGCTTTAGCAATAAATTAAAAAACTCTAATTTTTTAAAAAATGCTTTATTACATCAAAAAGCCGTATATGCAGAGATGATGAATCAGTGTCAGATTAGTTCAAATTTTTACAGTGCTTTATTCAGCGAATCATTTCTTTTAAGCTTAATATTTTGTTCTCCAAAAAATTTAAGCCGAAAAATAAATGAGGTTTATGAAAATTATCCTCTTCTTGCAGATAGATTTAATCCATACTTTAACTTTAGAAGTTATGATTTAAATTTTGACGTCTCTTTGATTAAATCAAAAACTATTACAGATAGAAACTCTGTTTTTGCATTAAAAGCTAAATTTATCATTGAATTGGGAAAAATTCGCAACGAAAAATCATCTATATTATCTAATTACTTTTATGCAGAACTTATAAATGCAACAACCTCAATAAAAATCTACCATGTATGTTGTAGAATAAGAAATATACACTTAGGCATTTCAGCTACACCAAAAGTTGTTCGAAACAAATACCCGTTGTGGTTTCATAAACTAGAAAAAATATTTAATTATGAAGCTCTGAGAGCTGAATTAGGGCAAGAAATAATTGAATCAAGCTCTTTGGAGATTTGCCCTTATTGTAATAAAAGAGATATCGAAACCACTTTAGGTAGAAATGTTATAGCTAGAGCCGATTTAGACCATTTTTACCCTAAAAGTAAATACCCTTTTTTAGCAACCACACTATACAATTTAATTCCTGCGTGTAACTTTTGTAATCAGAAGTTTAAAAAGTCTATAGACACTTATTTGAAAAACATGCATCCACTTATTGCCGGAACTAGGGGCTATAGGGTATTTAGTTTTGCACCTTTATTAGATAAGCCGCCTTTGATTAATTTAAGTGGTTGCGCTAAGTTCAATAATAACATTATATTATTTGAGCTTGAGGCGGAGTATCAGAAAGGTTCTATAAAGCGAGAATATATTTCAATGAATGATAAATTTGAACTACTTAAAGGTATATATGGCCCCAATTTCGAGCAGTTCATAAATACTAAAGAAAATATTGTTACTATGTTTGATATCGGAGGCAAAAGAAATACACATAATACTAGCTTATACAAGTTTAGGTTAGATACATTTAGTCATTTAACTAATAAAAACTATAGGTACTAGTTCAAGAACCACATCTATTAACAAGCCCAAATTCACTCTATTTTGTATCTATAGAATATTTCATCTACGCACTAAATGCCTTATAATCCGCGCCAAACTTCTACTTATGTATAACTGCCAGTCACACTGGCCGTGCGGGCAAGACCAATGAACTTACAAGATACCAGAAAAGATACGCTTGAACTAAATAAACTTCAAAAAAGACTCAGAAGAAATGTTGGCAATGCTATAACTGAGTATAATATGGTTGAAGATGGGGATGTTGTGATGGCTTGCATAAGTGGAGGGAAAGACTCATTTGCTATGCTTGACATCTTATTGCAGCTTCAGAAGTCAGCCCCAATAAAGTTCGATGTCATCGCGGTTAACTTAGATCAGAAACAACCTGGTTTTCCTGAACATATTTTGCCAGAGTACTTTGAGACATTAGAAATTCCTTATTATATAGTGGACAAAGATACATATTCAGTTGTTCGAGAAAAAGTTCCGGAAGGTAAAACTACCTGTGGCCTTTGCTCTCGTCTTCGTCGTGGTACTTTATACTCATTTGCAGAAAAAATTGGTGCGACTAAGCTAGCACTTGGTCATCACATGGATGATATTGTAGAAACTATGTTCTTAAATATGTTTCATGGTTCTCGATTGAAAGCGATGCCTCCAAAACTACGTTCAGATGACGGCCGCAATGTCGTTATTCGTCCTTTATCTTACTGTCGAGAGAAAGATCTCATTACCTACGCTGAACACAAAGCCTACCCTATAATTCCTTGTAATTTATGCGGCTCACAAGAAAACCTGCAACGGCAGTCGATTAAAGGGATGTTAATCGATTGGGATAAAGAGTCACCAGGCCGTGTTGAAAGTATATTTAAATCTATTCAAAACATTAGCCCAAGCCAGTTAGCTGACAAAGATTTATTCGATTTTATTAATTTGCCATTAGCAAGAGATGGTGAGCGTGACGCTTACGAGTTTAGTGAAGCAACAGTATCATCTTCGAATATAGATGAATCATTATATATAGACGTTACTAATATATAGTTGTAATGGTCAACTAAGTTTGAATTGGCGACTAATTAGAGATGTCTACGTTAGGCGCATATGTTTTTAAGTTGCAACCATTTGAACTAATTAGATTGTTTATAAACGTTTTTTCGTTAAAACTTTCTTTGAGCTCATATTTATCTTTTATGTATTTCCATTAATTTAGGTACTCGCAATGAAAGTGCTTATTTCGGGGCATCCACTTATCTGGCGGCTGAGCGCCTTTAGATCGGTTGGCGTTGTCTTCCACAGCTAAAAGGTTTTCAAAGTCGTTGGCAAACGATCTTCTTTGCTCTTTAGTCCAATGTTTACCCCCCATTTCATGGGCATGGGATAAAGGTACAATATGGTCAATGTCGATATCTGAGGCTTTATAAAACGTTTGAGCAGTGTATGGGTCTATCCATTCACCCCAAGAAACGTTGCAGGGCTTATTTCGTTTAAATTTAATTGGTGACTTTGAATCTCTAATAAGTATTTCAGCCCTTGCATCCTGGCAGTCATTATCGGCATCAACCCAGTGTGGCCAATCTTTTCTATTATAAGTAAGCGAGCCAACCGCGAAGTCTTATATTTGGCGTACTGGATGTTGGCTTGCTTTTACTGCTATGGCAGTGATATTCGTTTCGCTTTTTATCGCTATGGCAACCCTCTGAATTCGTTCGACCACTGTGAGCTGAGGCACTAATGGAGGCCATCAAAGTTAGTATTAATATTAGCGCTTTCATTTAAATCCCTTATACCTGACTTTTTTAACTAATAACGTACTGTCTAAAACTAGGGTTGATAAATAGACAATAACCGATTTAATTGCATTTTATAATAGGGATGTCTGACCATCGTGTTGTGTAGTGGGGTGATAAGAAAGCACGCTTCATATTCCACGTTTGTGTAAGCTTTTCACTGCCGAGTGATAAAGTGACCACGCCATAGCGTTTATTTATAGCATCTAAGCACTCCATCATCCTTGGTTTATCTTCACTGACAGAAAACATGTCATCCTGTTGGAATAACTCACTCTCTAATTCTATTGCACCAATGCCGCAGCGATAAAAGCGCGTATTTATTTTAAAAATATCATTTATGACGTCAGAGACGGCTTTAGCCATAACGGTGGTATCCGATGTTGGTATAGGAAAGTCGTAAAGAAGTGATTTTTTATAATAAAATTCTTCGTGAGATGAGCTGGCAGCAAATATAACGATACGTTTTGCTAAAGTGTGCTGCTTCCTCAGTTTACGGCCAACAATGGCAGCATGTGTAACGAGAGCTGATTTTGGTGTTATATCACAGACCCTTTCACCAAAGCTTCTTGTAGAGTATATCTCTTTTTTATTTTGCTTTACTTCATCCCAACTTAAACACGTAATACCGTTTAATTCGCTGACTGTTCGCTCAACGACAACGCTAAACATTCTTCTCATGGCTTTAGGGTTTTGGCAAGCGAGCTCCCATGCTGTGTTAATCCCCATGAACTTAAATTTTTTTCCTAAACGGGAGCCGATGCCCCATACATCAGTGACATCCATTCGCGTCAATATTGCTTGGCGAGAGTGCTCATCGTTAATAACTGCAACACCGTTATAGCCGGACAGCTTTTTAGCTGCATGGTTGGCGGCTTTAGCTAGCGTAGGTGTCGTACCAAATCCAACACCAACGGGTAGACCGGTTTCACGCCAAACGGCACGGCGTATTGTTTGCCCAAAGTCGGCCCAATCATCAATGATTTTAGTGAAGCCAGTAAAACGAAGGAAAGACTCATCGATACTATAAACATAGTGGTCATCACAAAAGCGGTTTATCACCGTCATCATTCGCTCGCTCAAATCAGCATACAGCTCATAGTTTGATGAGCGAACAACCACATTATGTTGTTCTAGGTAGTTTTTAACTTTGAAGTAAGGCTGGAATTTAGGAATGTTAAGTTTTCTGGCAATAGGGCATATGGCGCAAATACACCCATCGTTATTTGTTAGAACCACAACTGGTTTAAAGCGAATAGAGGGGTCAAAGACCTTTTCTGCACTCGCATAAAAAGCAACAGCATCTACGAGGGCAAACATCGACTCAGCTCGGCTTTATTCTTATGAAGACGAATGCTCGAAGTAACAACACCTTCTAATTTAAAATCATCATCTTCAGAGATATAAACAGACTGATAGTTTTTAGATGCAGAAATGAGTAAACGGTTTGTTTTATCTATTATTTTACACACAAAAGTCCCGTTATAACTCGCAACAATCACATCGCCAGTACTCACATTTTCAGATCTATCTACAACGAGTAAGTCACCATCGAAAATCCCTACATCTTGCATTGATTCACCCGATGCTAAACCGATAAATGTCGCATTAGGGTGCCTTATTATGAGTTCATCGAGTGAAATCCCAAGCTCTGTATATTCTGCTGCAGGAGACTCAAATCCTGTAATACCGGCCTCTATAAAAATTGGAATAACAAACATATGCACCTCTATACTGTTTATATGTACTGTATAATTCAGGTTGCAGAACTTACCAAGAAATTTAAATGTTAAATGAGAGCTTAACTAAACTAATATCGTTCTTACTTCAGCAAAACAATGAATTATCGAGATTTCATTTTTAATGAGGTGTTACCGTTCCATGAAAATTATTATGTGGAATACTCTTAATTAAAGACTGGCGTAAAAGCCTATTTAGTTATTAACATAAAGGCGGTTTTTTGAGTAAGCTATAAGTAAGCCGAAGAGGGGTAAACTCGTTTTTGGACAAAAGCTCGTCAGAGTAAATAACCTAGAACCCCGCTTTCAGATAACTTCTCGTATCTCAAAACGTCAAAGACCACCGTTGTCAGCGGTGGTCGGTTTGCGCGGAACTGGACAGTTTCGAGCATGGTCGATTTTGGGAGTGAATTATTTTTTGCTGCAATACTGTATATTAATCCACGAAACACCATCACGAAACGATTTGTGCCACTTTCTTCCTGAGCAGTTCCCGAAAAGCAATAACAGCGGGGCTAACCTGCTCTCTGCTTGGACAGATTAGATTTAACTCAACAGGTGGTGATTCAAAGCCTGGTAAAAGCCGTACAAGTTGCCCACTCCGAAGTTCTGAATGGACATCTATCTGGGAGCGATACGCTATCCCTTTACCACTAACAGCCCATTTACGAACAATGTCAGTATCATTGCTGACTCGATTGCTATCCACTTTGACTTTGTATGAGCCAGAATGACCAGCGTATTCCCAACTGTTCAATAAGCGACCAGCTCGACGGTGCAATAAGCAATTATGCTCCTTTAAGCTGTTAGGATGCGTTAGCTCACCATGTTTAGATATATAGGATGGAGAGGCGCAGGTGATCCTGCTCATGGTGGCGATATGAAATGAAACCATCGATGAGTCTTCTAGCTTCCCATAACGAAGTGCCATATCAACTTGGTCGAGAAAAAAATCTGAAATTGAATCGCCAACCGTAAGGTCAATCGACAATAAAGGGTGTTCATCCAGTAACTCTTCTACCCAGTGTAAAAGAGTATTGCGCCCTAAGTCAGATGAAACGGACAACCTTAGCTTACCACTCACCTTACCTTGTGTCTGATGTGCAGCTATACGACCTTGCTCCAAACTGGCTAATGCCTGGCGACAATGAAACAGAAATTGTTCGCCTTGAGGTGTGATCCTTAATTGCCTTGTGGTTCTGATAAGTAGCTGTATATCCAACTTTTTTTCCAGTCTTTTAAGCGCAGAGCTGACTGCCGCAGGAGTGACACTCAGTTGTTTTGCGGTTTCCGTTATGCTGCCTGTGTCCACTATTCGTATGAATAGATTGAGATCTGATGTATTCATTATTAAATAATATTTAAAAGTGTTTGAACTATTGCTATCTTTTTAGTTTAGTAAAAATCGGGGACAATGTCTCTACCGTTATTAATTAACACCGTACATAAGTATTGGTGCCCCGAGAGGTAGATATGACCCAGCCATTACACACCGCGAACTTACTTGATCCTTCTTTAGAGCTCCCTTGTGGCGCAGTCATCAAAAACCGTCTAATAAAGTCAGCAATGTCTGACTCACTCGCTGACGGTGAAGGGAACCCTACTGAAGCTCAGTCTCGACTCTATGAACGATGGGCAGAGGGTGGTATTGGGTTATCCGTCATTGGTGAAGTGCAGGTAGATCCCAGGTTCCCTGAAAAACCAGGAAACCTGGTATTAACTAATCAATCCAACCTAAAAGATTTACAAATGTTAACCTCCCGCGCATCGATTAATGATGCCCACATATGGCCTCAGTTAGGTCATGCAGGAGGACTGGCTTACAAACTACTTAGCCAGCCCAAAGGTCCATCACCTCTTAAGATAAGTGAATTTGAATGTGCAGGTATGTCAGAGAAAGAAGTATCTTTATTGCCAGATGTGTATGCCAGAGCTGCGAAGATAGCTAAAAAAACAGGGTTCACAGGTGTTCAGATACATGCAGGTCATGGTTTTCTGCTTAGCCAATTTCTGTCTCCGCTATTCAATCACCGCAAAGACCAATATGGCGGTTCAATACAAGCACGTAGCAGAATCGTTATAGAGATAATAGAGAAAGTCCGAGATGCGGTGGGGGGGACTTTTCCTATTGGCATCAAGATGAACTCTTCTGATCAACTAGAAGGAGGATTATCTCAAGACGACGCTCTAGAAGTTATTCGCATCCTTAATAAAACGTCTATCGACTTGATTGAGATAAGCGGCGGTTCTTATTTTCCTGGAGCAAAATCCAGCTCTGACAGTGCTTCAAGCGGCCCGTACTTCATTGACTTTGCAATAAAGGCTAAAAGCTTAACAAGTATTCCTTTAGTAGTGACTGGCGGTTTTAAAAAACGGGAGCAGGTAATAGATGCCTTATCTATAAATGCAGCGGACTCCATTGGTCTTGGACGAGCATTGATACTCAGACCCGATTTGCCAAATGAATGGATAGATGGAGAAGGTGTTACTCCTCGCTTTCCAAAGTTTAAGTCACCACCTCAGGGGGGAATTACAGCCTGGTACACAATGCTTCTCACGGCGATAGCTAATGACAACGAAAGAGAGTTCAACTTAGAACTATTACCAGCGATTCAGGCCTATGAAAATCGTGACAAAGCGCGTGTTATGAGATGGCAGGCTAAGTATCAATTATAACCCAACACCTACACACCAAAAAACGCATCGTTATGCGTTTTTTGGGATCGCAATATCTGAAGTGCAATTTGCGTATCTATGGGAGACTCCGAGCACAGCCCCTCAATCGCCACCCATGAGGAAAAGTACTTCGATGTCACTGGCTCGATCTGCCACCGAGTAATCAAACTAACGCAGAAAGGGGCAGAAACGAGTTACGCTTGAATGACCGCTCATGGCACATAGCAGCCAATTAAACTTGGCAGTATTTTTATGTGGTTGGCTTCATAAAGCCTGTATTTGGTAACTTTATGCCATTATAAGCTTCAATATTATGCCAACTTACACTTCAATTGCTACGCTGTAGCCCAGTAAAAAGGTATGTTCTTATGCCAGTTTATGCTTCAAACAACACCACAACTTGTGACTTTTAACTGCCGAAAAGGCAGAGGCTGATTAGAGAGACCGCAACAAGCGCTGGGGTCTCTCTAATCGTTATAACCGTAGTTAAGATGAGTAATATCGTCCTTTTAGCTTATACCAGCAACTGTATTTATAAAGTAAATGAAGTACTTTATACTAAGTTTTAGTTAGTGTATTCAGCGATGTATGCCATCGCTCAATATTTCTAAAGTAACGAATAGGATTGGAGATATTTACATTTTACTAATCTATTAAATAGCGAAATTAGAAAGGTCGAGGAACATGCCTCGTATTACTTAATTAGAACGATTGAGGACAGTTAGAGAACTTTACAAGTATAACTTTAGCAACTAGTGAGAAAGTGGCTATGGATGATCATGCGGGCAATATATCGGAAAAAGATAAACTTGAGTTAACTCGAATCGCATACAAAGTGTTTTTAAACATAATGGATGCGTGGAGCATTAATACTAAGCAACAGCGAGTGCTTTTAGGGAGTCCTGAAATTAGTGAATTCGAATTATGGCAACAGGGTAATACTAAAGACATGAATCATGATGTAATCATGCGGATTTCTTACATAGTTGGGATTTACAAAGGGTTGGGCCTAATATTCAACGACCGTGTACAAGCTGATAAGTGGGTAAATAAACCCAACCAAGAGTTCAATGATAGGTCAGCTATAACCTTTATGTTAGAAGGTAATATAGAACAACTAAAGCGGGTTAGGGAGTTTGTTGATAATTCATATTGATGACTACTAGCGATAAAAGGTGATTAGTATTACTAATCCAATGGTGAATAATAGTTTTCATGCAGCCTGACTTACTAATGACAATCGTTAAAATTAATCTACGTGATTAAAATACTGATCTTTCAAATATTTCCATATAACCGTTAGTCGGCTTCGAGCGATAAGCGGTCATTAAGGTGAGTTGTCATTAACTTAGTAAGAATAAGAGGACACTTCCCTCTTTTCTACATGTTTATATAGGCTATAGAAAGTATAATGTTTATAGCTGGCAATAGTTTACGCTATTTGCTATTAATATAAGTTCATAAAATAAGGACGTTTTCGCGCTAAAATAGGGAAAGTGTCCTCTGATAAAGTTGTTAGCTATTTTAGTGTTCATCAGGGAGTGTAATGAATAACGATTATTATTGGTGGGGCTTAGAAGAGTCAACATTTAAAGGTGTACTATACGATTCAATAAATATGTATTTTCTTCATGAGCACCCATACAAAGATTGGAATGAGTTTGCGGAAGCAGATCCTCACATGGCATATGCTCACCTTACTTATGTTAGATTTGAAGCTCTTGAACAACAATTTGTTGATTTAAGAGTTATTCCACAAATGCTTGGTGTCGAAAATATTCCTTTAAAATCCTCAGTGAAAGATATAAACAGATATGACTGGTTAAAATCTATTGTGGATTTATCCCTGTTTAGATTTACAAGCCTAAGAGATATTGCATTTCATTTTGTAAATGAAGTTTTAGAACTTAACCTGCCAGATCACAAACTGAACATAAAACAACTTAAAAAAGTGCTCAAAGAAAATCACGCAGAAATTCTAGAGTATTTAAAAGTACTAGATCAAACAGGAATGCCGCTCCGGGAAGATCGAAATGAACGTGCACATAAGGGATTTTGTAATTTGTACACAGATGATGATCAAATGTTTAAAAACATGGCGTGGTCGGAGTCACCCAACTCAACAATAAGTGGTTATGATTTAGTCGCAACTTATGAAAATTCAAGAGAAAAAATATATAGTGTTGTGGTTAAAGAAGTTCAAGATGCTAATAGTGCTTGCATCAAACTAGTTGATGAACTTTATAGATATTACCGAGACAGGCATGACGCTCTATCCGTAAATTCTAGAAGTGGTGTTTCGCATCATTTTCATGATTACCATAGAGAAGATAGCTAACAACACGCCCTGAGGTGGACGACTAGTAAAATTTAGCTATTAACTGCAAACTTTAAAAGTGGTGAGCCTCTGCGTTTTAAGGCCGCTAAATACGTCGATTCATCGTAGGGTGTATTCGTTTTCCAACACCTAAATACAATCCTTATCCATTTAAATGCCAGTGATCTAATTATGCTGTTATGCGGCTTACCCTTGGCTTTTTGTTGCTCATAATACGCTTTAGCCCAAAACGAATAACGAATAGAAAAGCCTGCCCATTCTACAGATGTTTGCCTTAAAAAAGTGGGGCAACTATAACGCCAATGAGTCCACATTTTTTGGCCACTGCGCTCAATAACAGGCGCTATACCCGCGTACTTTTGAAGTTCTGCAGCATCATTATAACGCGCACGATTACTCCCAAAAGCAACAAGTAAACGTGGGGCGAGTTGTGGACCTGCACCGGGTAAGCTATCAAATATCTTTTTATCTTGCTGGGCTTTATAAGCCGATTTTATTGCTTTATCGAGCTTTTCAATACCTTTTAATAACACTTTAAATTGCGTAATAAGCACTTCAACGAGCATTTGATTAGGCACAATGACGCCTTCATCCAGAGTTAATGGCATTGAATTTTTAATACTGTCTAATCGTGCATTATTGACCGTGGAATAGTGTGAGTTATGACTCTCAAAAAAGTCGAGTAAAGTCTGTTTTCTTGCTTTTTTAACCGCAGTGAGTGACGGCCACTTCTGAATGAAGTCGCAGAATATATACGTGTCCTTTTCTTTAAACCATTCAAGTGCCTGCGGGTAATAATTTTTTAATGTCGCTGTTATTTTATTGGATAAATCGACACTGTCTTGCACTAAACTTCGGCGATATTCAACAAGCTGAGACAGCGTTCGCATAGCTGCTGACTCAGGCTCAATGACAGACAGCTTATCCATGTGTAACGTGAGAATTTCAACTTGTACAAAGGCATCTGATGGGTCATCTTTTGCGCCACTGGGCGTAAAAGCCTGGCGGTATTTAGCAACAGCACAAGGATTCACGGTAAATAAAGTAAGGTGGTCGTATTTAGCTAATGCATAAATAAGCGGGCCTTTTTTAAGCTCACAAACAATTGCTATTTTCTGCTCTGGATAACGCTGTTTAATATCCATAGCCCATTCATGCAACGCTTCAGGTGTGTGTTTAATAACGGTGTAATGATATTTATTAGTGCCTGTTGGGTGTTCACAAATATCATGTTTTTTATCGGCCCAATCCATGCCAATGAGTACAGCAAAATTATCAACGTTATATGCTTTCATTTTATAGCGCCTACGGTTAAAGTTAAGGACGGAATGTGCTTAAATCTCGTTTCTCGCAGGTCTTATAGATAGTCTTGGTCGGCAATCCCTGAGTATGCGTTTTGAAATCGAGGTGCTCTGTTGGCTCGAACGTCTTGTTAAAAACATTGGATGTTTGTCATTCAATATTCGTAACCAACAGAAGCATATTCCACTTAATATAATAGTCAGTTACTTTTAAATTAAGTGGCTTGGTCGAACTATAAGAACATTAAACGGAAAAAATACAGTTGGCTGTTTTCACTCCGTTCAACATTTTAGCCAAATATATTTTCCCGCTTATGTAAGCGTTGAGGCTGTAGAATTACTCTTTTTAGGAACGTATTCTACTATTTTAAATTGATTGTTTTTCAACCTTGAATCCATCCGTTCGCTGTGATCTAATAGATATTATTCACCCACGGTAAACTGTTATGGCTAACTACAAGCCTGACTTATCCTGTCAAAATAAATTCATTCCTATCAATTTCGCTGAGCAAATTTTGCCTGGCACCTTTGAATATGCCCTTTGTTATATCGTCGAAAATAAACTCGACTTGTCGGGCTTTGACGCGTGGTATAACAACGATAAAACGGGTGCCGCGGCGTATCCGCCTTCGGTAATGCTAAAGATTATTTTATTGGGTTATGCACATGGATTAATTAGTAGCCGCCGAATTGCGAAGGCGTGTGAGAATAATATTTTGTTTATGAGTGTGTCGGGGGATATTCAGCCGCATTACACATCAATAGCGGGTTTTGTGGCCAAAATGCATGAACAGATTGAACCACTATTTACGCAAGTATTGATGATATGCGATGAAGAAGGTTTGATAGGCCGCAATATGTTTGCCATTGATGGCTGTAAGTTAAAGTCGAATGCGAGTAAAGAATGGAGCGGCACATTCGATGAGCTAGGGCGTAAAAAAGCAAAACTAGAACGTGCGAGTAAACGTATTATTGAGCGTCACCAAGCGCAAGATGGGCTGGGCGAGGAGTTAATAACACAGGATTTAAAACAAAAAGAAAAGCTGGATAAAAGTGCAGATAAAATCACCGCGTTTTTAGCCACTCACAAAGAAAAAACAGGCAGTAAAGGCAAGCCAGTTAAAAGTAATATCACCGACCCCGACAGCGCGAAAATGACCACCTCAAAAGGCACAATCCAAGGCTACAACGGCATCGCGATTAATGACGATAAACACCAAGTTATCTTGCAAGCTCAAGCGTGGGGCTCAGTGGGTGAGCAACAAACCCTGCAGCCAGCGGTTAAACAATTAAAGCAGCAGCTCGATAAATTGAATACCGACAAATCAACAGACGAACACACGATTAAGTTCACCGCAGACAGTGGGTTTAACAGCGAAGCAAACCTTGACTACATGGCGAAAAGTGGGTTCGATACCTACATTGCGGATAATCAGTTTAGAAAACGAAATCCGCTGTTTAAAGACAGCGAAACATACGAAACAGCGCAAGAAAAACGTCGGCTCAAACGCAGTAAAGGCAAGCCACGATTATTTACCTCAGACGATTTTCATTATGATGAAACAACTCAAACCTGCCGCTGCCCCGCAGGTAGCGATATGTGGCGAAGTGGAATTAATGTAAAAAGTCACAATCAACAATACACGCGATTCTGTGGTTACTTAAAAGACTGTAAAACGTGCCCGCTACAACAGCAATGCATGCGAAAGCCACCCATAGAACGAGGCCGGCAAGTGCAGTTTATAAATAATGAATCACGCAAAAAGCTAAGCTATATCGACAAAATGAAAGTAAAAATAGACAGCCCCATAGGTCGACGACAATACAGTAAGCGATTAGGCTGCATAGAGCCAGTGTTCGGGAACATTACAGTGAACAAAGGCATGAATAAATTGACCTTACGGGGTCAAACGAAAGTGAACGCCCAATGGCAACTGTATTGCCTAATTCATAATATAGAAAAGCTGAGAAACACGATGCATTAAGAAAGGGAAGCCCTTATTACCTCAAATAAGCCACTCAAACACCTGCCATCTCTTCCAAAACGCCCATTAAAACAACACCAAGTCCTCTTTTTATATTTTTACGTGAAAGTCAGTTGACGATTGAATCAAAATAGGAACTCGGCTATGGTTAATGCATCAATAAAAATAAATTTAAAACGAGTTAATCTACAGGCTCGTTAGAATTACAATCAACCATGGATGAACTATGAAAAAATTACTATTAATTGTCGCATTAGCTACCTCAAACGTTTTCGCTGAAGAAACAAAAATTGTAGATCCTTTCGATTTATCTGCTTCAGCAACGAAAGTAAAAGAATTAGGTTTAATAACTAAACCTGAAGTTGATGCTTTAGAAGAAAAAGCTAAGTCACTTTTTAATGCTGGTGACTGTAAAGGTGCTATTCCTGTTTTAATTGACTATTCAAAAAAATCTAACTGGCTTGCCAATATGATTCAAGCTTCATTAGATCCTTATTATGGAGCCAGTTATGATGACAGAAAAGGATATTCATACGCGAAACTAAAACCATTAATACCTTTAGAGACAATGGCAAATGATTACAAAAAGAAAAGAAACATAGCTTTCGCAATGCAAGGAGAGTGTTTAGTTAAAGTAGGCGATGAGAAAGGCGCAATACCTGTACTTTTAAAAGCATTGGACTTAATTGATATAGATAATGATGTATGGTGGGAAAGGACACGAAACAATCTTTTAAAAGTAATAAAAGTTGAAGTAAAGTAATTCTAACAAGTGACTAAGGTTATGAGTGTTCGTAAATGGCACACAACTAAACTTGGCAGTATTTTTATGAGACTAGCTTTATAATGCTTATATTTGGTAACTTTATGCCATTATAAGCTTCAATATTATGCCAAGTTATACTTCACTTGCGGCGCTGTGGGTCAATAAAAGCAAGAGAGGTTATGTCAACTTATACTTCAAACAACAAAACGCTGGGGTCTTTTACTCTAAAATTTAATTATACCTTAACCTCATTCACTTTTCTTCGGCTAGCATAAAAACCATTAAAAACTACTTTAGTGGGGGAACTTTCTAATAATTATCAGGTACCTACTAACTTTTTAATTTTAGCATCCGCAATAAAATTCTCTGGTTAACAAAGTTTCTTACATGCTTTGAAAGTGTTAATAATTAATTACTTTTTCGTATTCTAAACTTTACTTTATCCGGTACAATAATTCAGTTAATTTAAATAAAAGTAGATGGAATTACTTTTTTTCACTACTTTCAAATGATTAGGTGAATATATGCTAAAAATACAAGGATGTTCAGCGGCGCTGCTATTTGTTGCGCTCGGAACAATTACTATAAATGATGCATTAGCTTCAACAGTTAGTTTTGAATACGATGCGAGGGGGCGCTTAAAAGTAGTAAAAGAAAGCGATACCAAACTCGTTACCTATAGTTATGACGATGCGGGTAACAGAACGTCTTCCGCAAATGCAAATACGCCTCCACCTCCGCCCCCAGAACCTGTGATTACTTCGTCATCAATTCCTAGTTCAGTGTCATCTGGTTCATTATTTACTGTATCGTGGACTTCGCAGAATACTTCTTATTGCAAAGTTACGGTTTCTGGGGATACGAGTTATTTTCCAACCCAACCAATTTCGGGGTCAGTAAGCTTAAGAATTTACGAAAACACCCCAATTAATATTACTTGTTATAGCTCTAGTGACTCTGCGAGTGTGACTAAAATAGTCAGGATTACAACTTCTGGTGGCCCAGGTGGCTTAAATTAGATCAAGGATGAGAAAAATGAAAATAAAAACGATTCTGGGTCTTGCATTATTAAGTGTAAGCCAGCCAAGTTTAGTCAATGCCGAAGAAACTATTCCAACAATTAAGCCACCAGTATCGATTACGGATATAAACTCGGTAAACTTAAATACAGGTTTATATCAAGTAAAACTGCCTGTTTTGAGCATTCCTGCTGCGCCTAATTTGACGTTTGAAAGCATGCCAAAGCTTGAGTCTAAAATAAATGTTATTCATTGGGTTTCTGAATTACCGAATGGGGGAAGAACCTCCGCTTCTCTATCTTATGGCGGTAGTCAATCTGATAACTTCACTTGCCAATCAGAGTGTGTTCCCGTTGTTAATAATGGCTCAGCATTAATTGGTGGGATTTATAGTACTCAGAAGTCTAGTACGTTCACATATATACAAGGCAAAAGTGGTGTAAAAATTCAATACACATCCAATTTGTCTTATGTTAATAGCCCTTCATCGTCAACTAAATCGGTTGACGGTACTTGGTATGCAACAAAAGTTTTTTATCCCGATGGCGAGGTACACACCTATGATTATGAAAAGTTCACAGATCCAAATATAAACCCTTATATAACTTTTCATCGATTATTGAGTATTGATTCAAATTTAGGTTACCAGCTTAAGTTTACTTATACGTCCAACTCACGAGATTATTTCGGTCAAGTAAATAACCCTTGGTATCAACTCACGTCTGCAAAAATTGTTAAGACAAGTTCGCCTTCTGTCGCAATTGCTCAGCATACATTCACAGAATCTACAGTCACAGATGCGAATGGTCGAACCTGGAATTACGGTAGCTATAGTAATGTTTTTGGTGGTACAGAAGAAGTGAGAGAGTTTGCCTTAAAATTACCAACAGATTCGCATAATTCAGTTAGTGTTTCGACTACGACTCAGCCTTATGGCAGCGGCACACAAAATTACTTTGTTTCTAAAGTCATTAAAGATGGTCAAACTTATAACTATGCTTATACACCTCCAACAGGAGGCGGTGTAAGGCCTGATAAAGAGTTTTCTAAAGTGGTTATAACGGGCCCAGAAAGCTATTCAAGAACAATTAACTTATCTATGTCTGGCAAACCGACTGATAGAAGAATGATGATTACCAGTGAGGTTAACGCACTGAATCAAACAACGCAGTATGGGTATGATGTAAATTATCGATTGAGTCGTGTTATTTACCCTGAAGGGAATAGCGAACGCTACACTTATGATGTGATAGGTAATATCACTGAAAAAAGAATGGAAGCAAAATCAAGTTCATCTGAATCAGATATTGTAACGACTGCCACATATAATGCTGGTGATTGTGATATTACAGAGTACACAGATTTACGATGCTTTAGACCTACCTCAATTACAGATCCGAATGGCAATACCACTAATTATACATTCGCAAGTCATGGTGGAATGCTCACTAAACTTGAGCCAGCGGATAAAAACAATAACCGCCGTTTGACTACTAATACGTGGCAAGAAATTAACGGTTTTACACGATTAAAGAGTACCAGTGTTTGTACTCAAAGTAATTGTTCTTTAGCAGATAAACAAGTTACAAGCTACACATACTGGGGGAATACAAACCTACCTAAAACAGTGACTAAAACCAATGGTGTAGGGGTATTAAAACAAGTAACAACCTATACCTATGACAATGCTGGTAGAGTAACGGTTGAAGATGGACCACTGGCAGGTACTGATGATGCAATTTATTATCGATATGACAATGCAGGTAGAAAAACTTGGGAAATTGGTGCAAAAAATCAGCGAGGGTATCGTGTCGCGCAGCGTTTCACGTATCGTAACGAAGATGACCAAGTTCGCATTGTTGAAACAGGTACGCTGACATCGCCTACAAGCACTTCGTTGAGTGTTTACAATACCGAAACAACTGCTTATAACACGAGAAATTTAGCGACTAAAAAAGAAATTAGCTCGCCATCAAAAAAAGAAGCCGTTACACAGTTTACTTACGACACACGAAATAGATTAATGTGTACAGCTATTCGCATGAACGCCTCTACATTCAATAGCCTCCCAAGCTCTGCTTGTTCACTTGCATCAGAAGGTGTCGATGGTCCAGACCGTATTACACGTAACTATTACGACAGGCTCTCTCGTTCAACAAAAGTCATCTCAGGGTATAACACACCAGATGCGGGTATCGATATTGAGATTGCGTATACAGCAAATGGTGAAATCTACACACGTAAAGATGGTGAAGGAAATGTCACTTATTATACGTATGATGGTTTTGACCGGTTAGAGCGTACGACATTTGAAGATAATACCTATGAGCAAAATAGCTATGATGCAAATAGTAATTTAAAAACATGGCGCAAACGGGACGGTAAAATACTTACACACTATTACGATGCGATAAATAAGAAAACGAAAACAACCGTGCCAGGTGAATCTACACTGTATTTTAACCATGATGGCATAGGGCGTGATAAAAGCGTAACTCGCGGTTCTAGTGTTGTCAGTTATGCCTATGACGAATTAAGTCGCCTGAAAAGTACAACCACTAATAATCGTACTTTAAGTTACCTTTATGACTTAGGCGATAG
Source organism: Pseudoalteromonas sp. SR45-1 (assembly GCF_014163655.1). Lineage (NCBI taxonomy): Bacteria > Pseudomonadati > Pseudomonadota > Gammaproteobacteria > Alteromonadales > Pseudoalteromonadaceae > Pseudoalteromonas > Pseudoalteromonas sp. SR45-1. The sequence goes on from NZ_JACJDR010000021.1 coordinate 52,843, forward strand.
ACGAACTCGGTTAACTCACCCCGGTGGTTTTTATGTCACTTATGCATTTGATGCTACAGGTGCCCTGACTTCAATAAAAGAAAATGGCAGTAACCTGCTTGCAAGTTACACTTATAACCCAAAAGGGCAATTGACGAGTATTTCTAGAGGAAATGGAAAATCTAGCTCTGTGGTTTACGACACAAAAGGACGCGTAAGCCAATTTAATCATACGGGTATCAATAACGCTAATTTCGTTTATAACTACGCAAATCAACTGAAATCGAAAACTGTTAGTAATAATAATTACCAGATTCAAATTCCAACTATTGGTGAGCAAGATTACTCCACGAATGATTTAAACCAATACACGAGTGTTGGTGGTAAAAGTTTAACCTATGATAATAACGGCAACTTAAAAAGTTATGATGGTTGGAGCTATAACTATAATGCGCATAACCGATTAACGTCTGCGTCTAAATCAGGTACCAGCTTAGCACTTGGCTATGATGCAACGGGGCGATTAAATTACTCAACACTCAATGGCACTAAAACAACCTTTTTATACGATGCAAACGAACTGGTTGCGGAATACAACAGCAGCGGTAGTCTATTACGTCGTTATGTTCATGGTATAGGCGAAGATGACCCGCTGGTGTGGTACGAAGGCAGTGGCACAGGCAACAAGCGCTATTTACACGCAGATGAGCGCGGCTCAATTATTAGTGAAACGAATGGCTCAGGTTCAATAATAGCAACACATAAATATGGCCCATTCGGTGAGCCGATTAATACCAGCTCATCGCGTTTCCGTTACACTGGGCAAATCTTAATCCCAGGTACTAAGCTTTATCACTACAAAGCACGGGTTTACAATCCGAAGCTGGGAAGGTTCTTGCAGACCGATCCGGTAGGGTATGAGGATCAAATGAACTTATACGCCTACGTTGGTAACGACCCAATCAACATGACTGATCCGACTGGTGAGTTTGGTATTCAGCTTGCTGCGTTTGCAATAGGAGCTGTTATAGGAGGAGCCGCAGAGTTAATAACAAATGATAACGCCTCTTTTTCTTCTGTTGCTCGTGCGGCAGGAATCGGCGGAGCTGTAGGATTAGCATCATCCTTAGGTGGTGGTGTAGTTTCTTCAGCAATTCTTGGGGGAGCAGCTAACGCCGGTGGCGAAATGGCCAACCAGATAGCTACAGGTGATTTCGATGGAGCAAAAGTTGCAACAGCTGGAGTCACAGGGTTAGTCGGTGGGGCGCTGGGTAAGCAAGTCGCCAATGGTGTTAAAAATGCGTTAACTAAAGGCCTACCAAATAATAGCGTAACAAATGCATCACATAATATGACGCAATCTTCTTCTCAGCGCATACTTGCGGACTCTCAATCTTTAACCAATGCAGCTAGTAAGTCTACTGCGGCAGAAATGCAGGTAGGGGCTGGGTATAGTGCAGGCTCTGCGGCTGGGATGGCCGCGGCTGATAAAGTGTGTGAAAAGTCTTCAGGGTGTTAGTTATGACGTCTCTTAAATTTACAGACGCAAAAAATGAAAAGGCACGAAAGCTAAGAGTTTTGGCTCATGCAATGAATGTTTTTATTGTTACTTTCACTTTTACTTTATTGCTTAACTATGTTGGTTCTGAGATGGGAGTTGATGTGAACAAACCCCTTAAGGAATATGATGGCTATACGGTAAGCATTGGATTAGCAATCATGTTGTTTGGTTTCATAGCCCTCTATGCTATTTCTTTTAAAATTCTAGGTTGGATATTTAGCCGGTTTAGAATTTAATAAATATATAAAAAACAAATACAGCTCCCCCAAAGCCCTGCACGCGTGCGGGGCTTTTTTTAGCAGCCTATGTCCTTAGTGGCCGAAGAAACGCTTGTTTCGCGTTGTGTTTTAAGATCAGGCTATCAAGCAGCTCTCGGGCAATATGTACTTCGTTATCATCAAAATCATTCAGGGCTTCAAATTGTCGTTTAAGCTCATCCCTTGGGTTGCGCTCGTCTTTATCAAAAACAAGCAGATCTGCACTCACAGCCAGCGCAATAGCCAGCTTACGCAACACATCCAAAGTGGGCTGCGTATTGCCGCTCTCATAGCGCCTAATTTGACTAACATGGACTTGAATAGCGTCAGCCAACACCTGCTGGGTCATGCCACGTTCTTTGCGTAACGATTCAAGGCGTTCAGGAAAAGCCATTTCCAATAACTCACAATTAACTGTCTGAACCATTACTATAACCCCGTGTGCAAACCTGCTTGATTAAAGATAGCATATATGCCTTTATAAAAAAGTAAATATGCTTCTTGACAGGTTTTTGGAGAATAGGTGATGGCACGGCTTAAAGATGAACTGATCGAACGCATTAAAAGCGAAGTAAGCTTATTTCGTTTGGTTGAGTCTCAAGGTCATAAACTGGTCAGTCACGGCAAAGACAAAGCGATTAAATGTCCGTTCCATGACGATAAAACCGCGAGCTTAGTCATTAGCGATAACAATCTATTTAATTGCTTGGGCTGCGGTGAAGCAGGCTCAGTGATTGATTGGGTGATGAAAACTCAAGGGGTGAGCTTCCGCTTTGCCTGTGAACTGCTGCAAAAAGACATCGGCGTGATAGCGGACAGCGGCACCCACACCGTCAGACAAAACACCGCCACCAAACTCACTTCCCCCTTAGCCGCCAACAGCGATAACCAAACGGCGCTGAAACAGGTGATTGATTACTACCATGAGACCTTAAAGCAAGAAGCGGAAGTGCAAGCATACCTTGCCAGTCGAGGCCTTGATTGTCCTAAGCTCATTAACGCATTTAAGTTAGGTTACGCTAATCGTACGCTGGGTTACCGCTTGCCTGAAAAGAACCGCAAAGCCGGGGCTGAGCTTAGAGGCCAACTGCAAGACATCGGCATACTGCGCCAAAGTGGCCATGAGCATTTTAACGGCTCGTTGGTGGTGCCTGTCATCAATCATCAAGGCCAAATTCTTGAGGTGTATGGTCGTAAAATCCACGGCTCCCGCCTTCGAAAAGGCACGGCTCAGCATCTGTACTTGCCCGGTGAGCATCGGGGGGTGTTTAACGAAGCCGAGCTTGTTACCCAAAGCCAGTTACCGACGCCCAACAAAGTTGTCATTCTCTGTGAGGCACTGATAGACGCCTTAACTTTCTACCGTTACGGCTTTACCAATGTCACTTCGAGCTACGGCACCAACGGCTTTACCGATGGGCATTTAGCGCTGTTTAACCAACTGGGTATTACCACCATCTTAGTCGCTTATGATAACGACGAGGCAGGCAATAAGGCCGCCGACGCCTTAGCCAAAATGCTTATTCCCCAAGGCTTTGAGTTATACCGGGTGCATGTGCCAAAAGGCATGGATGTGAATCAATATGCCTGTCAGGTAACGCCTGCGGCAAAAAGTTTAAGCCTTATCTTGCGCCAAGCCCGCTGGATGTCGATTGACGGGCAAACGAACGGCCGAATACAGGTAAAACCTTCCCCCTTAGCCGCTGAGTTGAGTGAGCCAGTGGCAGAGGATGAGTTGAATAACGCTGAACCCTCTACCTTCAAAGAACCCGCCCCTGAGTCGCTTACGCCTGCAAACAGGCAAGAGACGGAGGTTGTAGATACACCTGAACCAACAATTACCCCAGCGGAAGTGACCCAAGTGATGCCCGTGCCGGACAGTCCTGCCTTGTCCATTAACGCTCAGGTGACCGAGCAGGAAGTCAATCTAAGCCTCGGCGACAGGCATTACCGCATTCGTGGTCTTGAGCGCAATGTGGGATTAGAGCAGCTCAAAGTAAACCTGTTGGTCAAACAAAATGATGAAGCCGTTAACGCTGGCAGCTTCCATATCGATACCTTCGATTTATACGCCAGTAAAGCACGGTTCCACTTCATCAAACAGGCAGGCCTAGAGCTGGGCGTGAACGCCAATCTTATTAAAGCAGAGCTGGGCAAGGTACTGGTTGCCCTAGAGCAAATACAGGCTAAACAACTGCAAGAGGTGTTGGAAACTGACAGCGCCGAGTCGGTCATGAGCGACGAAGACAGGATGAAGGCCATCGCCTTCTTAAAGCAGCCCAATCTCCTTAGCTGCATCGTGGAGGACTTCGAGGCCTGCGGTATCATCGGCGAGCGAGTCAATACCTTAACGGGGTATCTGGCCGGGGTCTCCCGTAAGTTGCCGAAACCCCTAGCGGTGATGGTACAAAGTACCTCAGCGGCGGGTAAATCCTCGCTTATGGATGCGGTGCTGAACTTCATGCCCAAGGAAGAACGGGTGCAATACTCGGCGATGACAGGCCAGTCGCTGTACTATATGGGCGAGACCAACTTAAAACATAAAATCCTAGCCGTATCGGAAGAAGAAGGCGCAGACAACGCCGCTTATGCGTTAAAGCTGCTGCAAAGTGAAGGAGAAGTCACCATCGCCAGTACGGGTAAAAACCCCGCGACAGGCAATCTGGAGACTCAAGAGTACCGGGTGGAAGGCCCTGTGATGCTCTTGATGACCACAACGGCTATCGACATCGATGAAGAGCTGATGAACCGCTGTTTAGTGCTCAGCGTCAATGAAAGCCGGGAGCAAACCCAAGCTATCCATGCCATCCAGCGTCAAAAGCGCACCTTAAGCGGCCTTGTGGCCAGCGTTGAAAAGCAGCATACAATCACCTTACACCAACACGCCCAACGCCTGTTAAAGCCCCTTGCGGTGGTGAACCCCTATGCAGAGCAACTCAGCTTCCTAGACAATCAAACCCGCACCCGACGTGACCACGAAAAGTATCTCACGCTGATTGACAGCATTGCCTTGTTGCATCAACACCAACGCCCCATCAAACAAGTCCAAGGCATCGACTATGTGGAGGTTAGTTTAGAGGCATCGCCTTGGCCAATCAGCTTGCCGGGGAAGTGTTGGGGCGCACGCTGGATGAGCTGCCACCGCAAACCCGTCGCCTGTTGGCGGTTATCCATCACATGGTTAAAGGCCATGCCGACGCCCACAACATCAGTCAACGTGATGTGCGCTTTACCCGCAAAGACATTCGGGCTTACAGCCATTGGGGCAACACCCAGTTAAAAGTCCACTGTCAGCGCTTAGAAGACATGGAATACCTGATCATCCATCGGGGCGGCCGAGGGATGCCACTGGTGTATGAGCTGGCATGGCAGGGAGAAGGACAAGATGAGCAGAGTCACAATCAGCCGTTCCTGATGGGCTTGGTCAACCCTGAAAAGTTAGGGTATGACGCCAAGGGGTCGGCCTTACATAGCCTGCTGTCGGCCAGCGGCCGGGGGCAAGTCGATACACAGTCGGTAGGTGGTCAGGCGGCTCCTATCACCTTACAGGCCACAGCGCATAAGGCTTCTTCCTTAGCCGCTCATACACAGCGTAAAAATGATAAGGTTAATGGCACCGCCGCGCATCCTAACCCGAGTGCATCCTACTCTCATTCCCCTGCCATGACGGCAGAAGGAGGCCATGCATGAGTAAGTTAACCGGGCGTGTGGTCACGCGATTCTTAAGCAGTCGGGAGAACATGGGCAGAGCGGCCTTACCGGAGGTGGTCGGGGATTTAGACGATGCAGAAAGCTTCGCCAGTCACTTGATACGCTTTTACGAATGGTGCCATATCCAACAATACACCAAAGCCACTATCCGCAGCTGGAAAGCCGTGTTACGCCAGTTTACTCAGTGGTGTTTGGACAGAGGCTTGGAGCAGCCGAAACAAGTCACGTACCCCATTCTGACTCAATATCAAAAGCACCTGTATTACTACCGTAAGAAAAATGGCGATCCGCTCTCATCTTACAGCCAACATGCTCGCCTTGCGCCGCTTAAGACCTTCTTTAGCTGGCTGACCCGAGAGCATTACATCCTGTTTAACCCGGCCAGTGAGCTGCAACTGCCTAAAAAACAACGGGCGTTGCCACGCGCCATTCTAAGCTTGCAGGAAGTGGACAGTTTGCTAAGTCAGACCGACGTTAACGATATCTACGGCTTGCGCGACAGAGCCATGATGGAAGTCCTGTACTCAACGGGGATAAGACGAATGGAAATCGTGAACTTGACCATCCACGATGTGGCGTATCACTTAGGTACGTTATTTATCCGTCAAGGCAAGGGACAAAAAGACCGAGTGGTGCCGATTGGTGATCGCGCCTTGGCGTGGCTCAGAAAATATCAGATGGATGTGCGTCCCTTACTGGTGATGGGGGATGACAACACGACGTTATTCTTAAATCAATACGGCGAGTCAATGAGCATGGACGCCTTCTCATTGCGGGTTAAACGCTATATGCAACTGGCAGGCATCGACAAACCCGGCAGTTGCCATCTGTTCAGGCATTCGATGGCCACCCACATGCTGGAGAACGGCGCGGACATCCGTTACATCCAAGAGCAGTTAGGCCATGCGAAACTGGACACGACCCAAATCTACACCCAAGTGAGTATTAAAAAGCTCAAGGCTATCCGTGAGGCTACGCACCCGGCCAAATTTAAATCCGGCGATGTGCCGGAGGAAGGCTTAAGTATCGATGCTCACGACCTATTAGATGCTTTAGCCTATGAGGCTGAGCAAGAGCCAGAGGAATAAGTCGACAAAATACGCCATTGGCGTATAATGCGCTATTATTATGATAATCATTGAAACCCCCATCTTCACCAAAGTCATCACCGATATGATGAATACAAAGAATTGCAGGAAGCCTTAGTGAACCGCCCGGACATGGGCAAGGTGATCAAACAAAGTGGCGGCCTGAGAAAGGTTCGTTGGGCGTTAGAGGGCAGAGGTAAAAGCGGCGGTGTTCGGGTGATCTATTACTGGATGACCGAAGACGATCAGCTTTACATGCTGTATGCCTTCCCTAAAAACGAACAAGAGAATTTAACCGATGCGCAGGTGCAAGCCTTGCGAAAAGTTGTTGAGAGGTGGTCAGCATGAATGACGATATGTTTAATGAATTACTGGCAAGCGTGGAGCAAGCGGATAGCATTATCCAAGGGAAAGCCCAGCCTGCTCGTGTGACCGCATTCGCCGAGCCGGAAGTGAAAGCCATCCGTGCCAAAACAGGCTTAAGTCAAAGCCGCTTTGCTAACGTGGTGGGCGTAAGCAAACGCACGTTAGAGAACTGGGAGCAAGGCCGCCGTCACCCGACAGGCCCTGCACGTGCGCTTCTGAAAATAGTGGATGCCGATCCGGAACATGCCCTAAAAGCGTTACACGCTTAATTACCAATCCAGCTCTAGTTCAAGCTCTGGAATAAGCCCCGCTTCGAGCGCCAGTTCCTGCTCTAGCTGGCGCTCTTGAGCGTGCTTCGCTTCTAAGTGCTCAATCGCCAACGACTTATAGCTGTCCTCACTCATCAGTTTAGACACCGCCTCAAGGGCTTCTGATTGCGTTAACGTCTCGCCATTATTGCAAGCTTGCTCAATGCTGGATTGGTTAAAGAACCAGTGACAGTTATCCTTGTGACGTGAGCCAGAAACGTACGCCGTGGCTCTGTCCATGCCGACGTTGTGTAATACAAAGACACTGCCGTCCACAGTGATGCCCTGAGAGGCATAGGTGGTCAGCGCATACGCTTGAGCTAAATACACATGGCCATGTTCATTGCAATAATCCTTACTGTTAAATGACAACGTACGGCCGTCATCACACCGAATGGTAAAGTGAGTCGTGCCGTCCTCTAGCTGTGTTAATCCTGTGATGGTGCCTAATGTCCCGTTGGAAAACTCACGGCGATAATCGTTCTTAGTCAGACGTACCCGCTCACCGAGGGCGAACTCGAAGCGGATCATACGGTCGGCCACATGACACGGCAGCGTGATGCTCTTTTTGCTGACAAGGCCGTCCGCTTGATAAAGCTGACGAATACGCTTGGACAGTTGTTCAACGTCTGCCCAGTGCTGAGCTAACACGACGGCTTGCTTGTCCGGGTTGCTCTGACGAAACTGCTGATACTGCTCAATCAGTTGTTCTCTGGCCGCCTTGCTATCGCAGGCGAAGTGAACCAGTCCTTGTGCGTCATGGGCTTGTAGTGCGTCCAGCGCTAGGCCATCCCTTAGCTGCATCACTGCCGCTCTCGCCCAACTCTCACGTTGCCTGCGGATGGTCTCGATACGGGATGTGCCCAGCACATTAGGCCGTGATAGATAACGTAAGGCACCGCCTCTGGTTACGGCATCAAGTTGCTTGTCTTCGCCTGTTAACACCACCTTGGCTTGCACTTCTCGTGCATGGCGTAACAAGGACGCAAGTTGATCGGAACCAAGCTGTCCGGCTTCATCGACCAACAACACCGATTTAGCGCTTAAGGGGGAGCGTTCTTGCTCAATGTCGATGAGTAGTCGGGCAATGGTCATGGTCTCAATGCCAGCTTCTTCTGCCAAGTTGTTCGCCGCCAGCTTAGCGGTAGCGGCACCGAGGACAGTAAACCCGGCTTGTTGGTATGCAGTGCGTACCACATTAAGCGAGGTGGTTTTACCTGCTCCGGCTGAGCCTTGTTGTATCGCAAAAGACGATGATGTGCAGGCACTCATGACAGCCTCAACCTGCTCATCAGAAAGGGTAACACCTTGCTCGGCCATTGTGGCCAAAGCGGCCTCAATGAACTTAGGCTCAATAGAAAACGCCTCATGCTTAGCCAGTGCCTTAGCGTGATCAATCATCTCACGTTCCGCCTCAATAACCGCTTGGGTGGTGAACACTTGGTTACGTTTGGTATCCCGCCCCAAATCAACCACGGTATCAGACTCAAGTAAGCGTTTCGTCACCGTCTCAACGTACTGGGCATTGTGGCCGGTTAGCTGGGCTAAATCACCAGCGGCACGATAGACATCTTGCTTACGAAATACCGCTAATCGTTCGCCAACGCGCTCAGCAATGGCCGTTTCATCAAAGATAGGCTCATCCTCGGCCCGTGTTGGGCTGTCTTGCTGTAAGGCTTGTAAGCACGCTAGGGTAAAGCCTTGCTCATCCATCTCCGTTTGCCACTGCTCAAGCAGCTTCGGTCTGTCCACTTGCGCCTTCTTCTCGCGAGTATCCAGTACCAATACATCACCGACCTTCGACTTACCAGAGCGAACGCCAGCGGCATCCAGTGCCTGACGAATGTCCTTCGAGCGTGTCGAGAAATGCTCACAGACAGACTGAGGGACACCGACCACTTGAAACGTGTCCTGATACGGCTCTAGCTCAAAGCCTAACTGACGCAACTGAAACGCCAGCTCAGCGCGGTAACAACTGGTGGCGCTGCTCTGCCATAAAAATAAATAACGGCTCTCTAAGGTGCCCCATGTGCCGTCTGTGCGTGGCGCGATGTTTGCCACTAGGGCGTGGGTATGAAGCTGGGGATCGAGGGCGCGAGAGGTGCTGTGTTCATAAGTCGCCACGACTAACCCTAACGCCTTCTCATGGATTAAGCCTTGTTCGGCATTGCCTCTTCGGGTCATGGTCGCATGGGCTTCAAAATGGGCAATGGCGGCCAGTACCGCCTGATGATGTGCTTGTTGCAATATCCGCCTTAACTCAGGCTCAGCCCGTGCCCACAGTACGGACATTGACTTAGGAGGACTGAAACACAAGTCAAAGCCGGGGCGGTGTTTATCGCCAGCGTTCTGACATAAGGCCTCCCCCTTAGGGGAGAAACCGCGCATGATGTTGTAATAATCCTCGGTGGAGACTTCGCCGCGAAGCTTGAGTAATAAGGCGGCTTTACCCGCCCAGATACCGGGTGGCTCGCCACCGTCGTTATAGTAGTCTTCCTCAGCCAGCTCATCGTAATACTCAAGGTTCTGAATGGGACACAGTGACATCATGTTGACTGCCTCCTAAGCCGATTGGGCTTAGACATACACATGGCTTGGTTCGGCGCAGCCGGGGTTTTATATAAAGAGAGCGGTGCAGTCCGCTCAAAAGACTCTGCAATCGCTGGTAGCTTAGGGTATGGAAAACGTAGCTGATATACGGCTTCCCAAGTTGAGACCATCACAAAGCCTTCGATGCCTCGCCAGCTCTGTTTAAGGTTCACTAACTCATTGACTCTGACTAATGGCTCAGACAGATACTGGCAAGCGGTTGAGCGCTGGCCGTTCTCGGTATAAGTGGTAATGCGGCGTTCAACCTGATGCTCACCAAAGCTCTTAGCGGCATGTTCGGCTGCATCGCCAGGCGCACCCATCCGCAAAGCCATCACGTTGCCAAAGAGCGCTAAAATCGTCTCAGCCGTATCCTTATCATAAACAGAGCGTAGTTGTGATAGGGCTTGTAACCCGGCAATAGTGCGGCCGCCTTTACTACGAGCCAGTCTTAACCACTTCTCAAGCGCAGGCGTTTTAGGCAAGCTAGATAGCTCATCCAGTGCAAACCAGATACGCCTTGAGTCTGAATCTGGAAGGGTCAGCACATGGCTGACCATTAGAGAAAATAACGCATTACACAAAGGAGCGGATAAGCTCTCATTGGCTTCATCGTGTGCCACAATCAGCGTACGAGGTAAGGTACTGCCCTTAGCAAACCACTGCTTAATCGAGAAAGTATGTTTAGCTCCGGGACGCCAATGCTTACGCAATGTCTTAAGCCACTTTAGTTGGGATATCAGCGTCACAAAGAAGCTCTGAGTGGTCTTCGAGTTCTCTTGCACAAACTGCGTTGCAAGGGGGTAATTAGTCGCCAGCATGGCTTGCAGCTCCTTGTGCGGCATGTCCAATAAGCCAGCCAAACTATACCAAGAGCAAGGACGATTCTGATTAATTAAAATCATCATCAGGCCTGTCAAAATAAGTCGTGCGCCGTTAGACCACAGTGGGTCTTGGGTATCAGCGATTAACGCATGGGCCACTAACGTCGCGTCTTGCTCACTGGTCACATCCTGAGCCAAATCCCACTGAGCACTACGCGCATCCGTTGGGCTAATAAGCACACTCTGCTCATCCAAAAACAATGGGGTGTACTCGTTCTTCCTATCGTAGATAAATAAGCGGTCATCACGGCTGCGGATCTGCTGGACAATCGGCTTAAGAATAACGCTCTTGCCTGAGCCTTGTTGACCGTACACCAATAAGTTCGCCAGTTCCTGTCGCATGGTCAGTTGTACGTCCGGGTGAATATACAATCCCTTGCCCATCGCATCCTTCTTGATAGCCTTAGCTAAGGCGCGTTTAGCATGACGCTTGGCTTTACGACCTGACAGGCGCTGAACGCCTGACAAATGGGTCACAGGTTCACGGCCGCCGGGCACATACAACCACTTATACGTTAATGCGCCGGAGAGCAGCACAGAAGCCAAAGCCGGAGCGCTAAGCTCTAAGGCTTGTGACCAGTTGAAGCCATGTTGGTACAGTGAATATACATTCTGTTGCCATGAATCAGGCAGTAAGGCAGAAAGCGAGCCGAGAGTACCCGCAGAAAAGGCTAAGCCCATCTGCGGCCAAAGTTGGTAACGTTGAGAGACAGAGTTCATTATGCTGCCCCCTTAAGTTGTTGCTTAGCTTGCGCCATTGCTTGTTGACGCTCCGTATCTGACAGACCAGCAACGGCAGAGACGATCTCAAACACACGTCGTGTTAAACGGCTCTCAAGTTGAGCAAGACGGTCATCGAGTTGCTGCTGCTCTTGGTAGACGTGCCAGCTCTTACGAATGAGCTGTGAAGGGTTAGAGCCAGTGCGTTCCGCTTCCGCTAGAAGAGCCATGTAGTCACCTAAAGTAAAGCGTGAGGTGACGGCACGCTGGGCTTTATCATTATTATTAGTAGCCATGGTTGTACCTTATTTTTATTGTTTACTATGTGTCGCCCTTTAAAAATGGGGGCTTATGTGTGAGCAAACTTGCTCAGGTAAACATCCGGGTAGTCCGTTAAAAGGGTTAAGGGCTGTTGCCTTGAAGGTCATTAATGGAAGCCATGTATGCACAGTAGGTGCGTGGTCGTATGTATTAATCTCTCCAATGTGAAAAGCACTTAGTTGGCATGTTGTTGTGGTGAAAAAAGGTTAGAAGATGAGGCCTAACATTAAGGCAAAAAAGCTCATTCATCTGGTCACCAAACGAAACAACATGCTTGGATGTAACCAGTGATTACAGTGTATCAAGGGAATAGCTGGATTGTAAATATACGTATATATATCAATGCTTTAGGTATATTAAAGAATAAAAAAGTGTCAAGTAGTTAAGTCATTGGGAAATTACGAATAACTCACCTAAACAGGCCAAGAAAAAAAATTACGGTCTATCTAAAACTAATTTACTGTCAAGTACGTTTGTGGTTAATAAGTGCACAAAACCCATCATCTCGGCGCTTAAAAGTGACTCACTTGTTAGTCGCGTTTAAGAGTCTACCGCTCAAAACATGGCGTTTACTCGGGATAATTGCTGCCAAACGGGAATATTTGTTGAAGTTAAAGAAAAGGTGCATAACATCCGGGATCGATTAGAAAAACTGAAGGCAGTAAAGATGAATCGATCACCAAAAAAGCTCCTCCAATTATTACTTGTTCTGGCCGCTGTGTTGTGTCTGAAATCCGATTCTATGGCACCCGTTCCGTTACCTAAAAAAGTGCATCTAGGACAAAAAACTGGTAGTGTGAAAAGCACTATAGAGAATGCTCTTTAACTGCTTGTTGCAACTGAGAAAAATTGATTTACACGGTGAAGGTCGTGTCAGGGTGAATTAAAGCACGGATTTATCATCCAAAGCTAGGGCGATTCCTGCAAACTGACCCTGTGGGTTATGAAGACCAGATGAATCTTTATGCTTATGTTGGGAATGATCCTATTAATATGGTTGATCCTACAGGCGAGTTCGCAGTTGTATTGCTCTTTGTCCCTGAAATCGTAGCGTTAGGAAAGGCTGCTTTCTTTGTGGGAAGTGCAGCCCTTGCAGGATATGCAGGGTCTGAAGCATTAAACTCGTATAACGAATCAGCGTCTAGTGAAAACAAAGGACAGACAAAACCTGAAGTTGGAGATTGTCCCACTTGTGGGGGAGAAACATCTAACAAGCCGGGGAAAATAGGTAAAGCTCACGGGTTAAAACCCAAGGAAGTAAAAGACGCTATTCATGTTGTTAAAGGAAATGCCAATTTGCCAAATAATCCAGATGTAGAAGTATGTAACGATTGTGGAGAGGTATTCCCTCAAACTGAAGATGGTAGCTTGGGTGATAGTATTGGCAATATTGAAGACGAAAAGAAGGGGAATTAATAATGCTTGAATGCAAAGCATCTTTGAGGGTTAAGTCAGATTCTCTGTCATTAGAAGAAATTGTCTACAACCTAGGAGAGCCAACGAAAGGTTTTTCTAAAGGCCAAGAATTTGGCAAGGTGAAAAAGAAAAGACCGCATACTCAGTGGATGTTAACTACTGATGAAGAGTCTTCTATGCAAGAAGCAATTGACCAACTTTTATGCTTTTATTTAGAAAGAAGTATAAATTCTGATTTAAAAGCTAAAGCTAGCATTGATATATTTTGCATGATTAGCTCTGACAACGGGCAAGGAAGCTTTACTATAGATTCAAGTTTATACGAGAAGCTACTAAAAGCGGGTTTAAAAATCACCTTTGATTTTTACTCAGACTAGCTAACTTAGAAAAATGACTTTGAATCCAAAGCCTCGCCAGTCGGGGCTTTATTATATAGTATGGCATTGAGGGAAAATTCATAAGGAATTGTTGATGGATGTGGAGCATGTCATTTATTTCGACACTCTACCGCTACCATTATGTTGGATAACGGTGCAGATATAAGGCACGTTCAAGAAATGCTCGGTCACGCTAATATTAGCAGTACCCAAATCTATACCTTTGTGTCCCGCACTAAATTAACTGAGGTGTACAACAAAACTCACCCTTCGGCGTTAAGCCAAAAAAGCTTGTTCCAATCATGAGCAAGTCAATAACCTTCTTACTTTATGGGCTTTTGGTGCTAAGTGCCGAACAGCCCATTTCATTATTAGCTATTCATAAAAATATTCTTTAGTATTAATTAGTTGGCTGAAGGAGCAGTCTGGATCGTAAATCCGATTACTTTACTACAAAGCACGGGTTTACAATCCGAAGCTCGGCCGCTTTATGCAGACCGACCCCATCGGCTACAAAGACGGCATGAACTGGTATGCCTATGTGGGGAATGATCCAATTAATGCGACGGATCCGACGGGTGAGTGGGGGTTAGTCGGTTTTATTGCAGGAGTCAGTTTAGAGGTTGCAAGACAAGCTATTACAGGTGAGTTAAAGGCAGATTTTAATAGTGTCGCGAAAATTGGAGTTGCAGGTTTAGCTGGTGCTGCTGGTGCTGGTCTTGGTAGAGGTGTTGCCTCTTTAACTTCTAGCATTGCGCTAAAGGCTGGGGCTAATGCGTATGGTGGTGCATTAATAGGTACTTCTTCGACGGTAGCGAATAATGCTATTGATGGTAAAGAATTAGACTCGGGAATTTTGAAGGGAGCTGCTCTCGGTGCAATTGGTGCTGTTGTAGGCAGCGTTAGTGGGGATGCTGTTGATGCTGTGGTTGGAGCAGCAAAAGGTACATCATCATTCGCTCAAAAACAAATCTCTTCCCACATCAATTCTACAACTGGTAGCGCCTTGGGAGCTACAGTTAAATCAGAGTCAGTTGGAATAGGTGAAGCTATGGGTAACGTTATTAGTGATTCTGGCGGGGCTGTTGAGTGTGCAGGAAACAAGTCATGTTAAATAGAGTTAAAGAAGCTTTTTTCAAGATTGTATTATTATCCCCTAATGGATTCGCAATCTTAATGGTGTCAATGATAATGGAAGTGGTATATAGGCTTCTAGTTAAGCTTTCTCTTGCTAAAACAGGAATAGAGTTGTTATTAATCTCATTCGGCTTGTTAAGTTACTTTTTGGCTATTATTTTTCGTGTTGTTTCAGATAAATTTAAGCAACGATAGATAAATAGCTGGATTAGCCTTTGAGGTAAGGGATCTTGAAAATTGAAATTTCCAACAACAAGCCTTAACCTTCATTAGCCCGGTCTTGTGCCGGGCTTTTCTTTGCCTGAAGCGATCAGTTTCACCAACAGCTCGATCAGCATTTGCCTGCAGAAGTATTCGGTGTGCGCCAGAAGGGTGCGCAAATTTGTCCAGCGCCGCCACCGAACGCTACCCAAAAATACATAAGTTTAGACACTAACGAAGTCTAAGCTAGTTTTTAAATTCAAAGCCCCTCTCGCTGAGATCAGCTTGGGGCTTTGTTTTTCTGGCTAATCTAAGATGACAGTAAAAATGGTTAATGTTTATTCAAATCTGGCATCAGGCGATGGGCTGTTTTATTTCCGGGTTTGAAACACCTCGAAGGTATATTAACTAAATGGCAGTTATACAGAATCTGTTACAGGCTCAATAAACTCTACCAAATAGTCACTTTATGTCATTTTACGCTTCAATTTTATGCCAACTTACACTTCATTTGTGTCGTTGTAGCTCAATGAAATCAAATGTAGCTATGTCAACTTACACTTCAAACAACATGTGAGTTGGCGGCTAAATATTAGCTTTGCCAGCTTATTACAGGATTACTGCGCGTCACCTCTGTTGAGCCTTGCCCCGTATTACTAATCCATTGCACGTTAAGCGCATTCAGCGAAGGCATTAAGTTAAACAGCGTGACCGAAAAGCCCATAACCGGTGTCTTGCAGTTAAAATTATAGGTGGCTTCAACATTATGATGATCGTGCTCATCGTGCTCATCGTGCTCACTGTGGCCGTGAGCAAGTGAGTTTTCGGTGCTTTGTAAAATACACTGCCCTTTAATATCAATAGCGTGGCTACTATTTTTTAATTGCTGAGCAAGTACGTTAATAGCATTTTTATCAGATGAGTTAGCAGCTTGGTGTTCAAACCCTAGGGCATCGGCAGCCGGAATAATAAACTGCATTTGCAGCACATTGCCCTCTTGAGCAATAAGTAACTCACCTTCCCCATGAACATGCTTTTGAGCATGAGCATGGGCATGGGCACTAAAGCCCAACCCTAATAGCAGGGCAACACTCAGGCCTTGAGTAAACACTTTCATAAACTAACCCTTAATTAAAATAGAGCTCAATACAGTGGTTGTTATAATATAACATATTGATAGAATCCTAAAAAGATAATAATTGAGAGTGTTTAACTTATAGGCTGGCAATGCTTTATCCTATAAAGCGATCTAAGGTTTAAGCTGCCATCCTTTTATTGAATAAAGCCATATATTGTTTATAGGTACAGATACTGGTAAGTTCAGGTTAGTTATATAAGTAATTTATTTTTAAGGAAAAACATGAAACTGTCACTGGAAGACATCACCTCAGATAACTACGAAGCCATATGCGATTTAGAGGTTGCTAAAACACAAGAAGAATACGTGGCGTGTAATATGTGGTCGTTAGTCGAAGCGCACTACAATAGCGGGTATACCTGTAAAGCTATTTGCTTAAATGGTTTACCAGTAGGCTTTTTTATGTGGGTGCAAGAAACCCTTACAAAGGTTTCTATTTGGCGCTTTATGGTTGAGCAAACTCATCAAAATAAAGGCATTGGGCGCAAAGCACTGGCTATGGCAATTGAAGAGATTAAAGCAACTTCTAAGCTTGAAAAAATCGAGATTTGTTATAACCCGCAAAATCCTGTTGCTAAAAACTTTTATACAAGTTTTGGGGTTGAAGAAGTTGGCCTCGATGAGGATGACGACGATATGTTAGCGGTTATTAAAATTAGTAGTTAACTCATCATAAGTAGGTCGCTAATTTTAAGGAATAATAGTTGTAAGGAAATATTGTGATCATAAGACAATTTGCAAAGAATGATTTTTTAGCCGTCCAAAACATTTATCAGCAAGGTATTGATACCGGCAACGCGACTTTTCAAACTAAAGCTAAAAATTGGCAGCAATGGAATAGTTCTATGCTTAACTGTTGTCGCCTTGTTGCAGTGCAAAGAGAGCAAGTGCTTGGCTGGGCGGGGTTATCGGCGGTTTCAAACCGTGAGGTATACTCGGGCGTTGCTGAGGTAAGTGTATATGTTGCAAACCAAGCCCAAGGTAAAGGCTTGGGGCAGGCACTGCTCAATGCACTCATTTATGAGTCAGAAAAAAGCGGTATATGGATGCTACAAGCCAGTATATTCCCTGAAAATACTAGCAGCATTGCTTTACATGCTCGCAATGGTTTTAGGCAGGTTGGAAATCGAGAGAAACTAGGTAAATTAAATGGTGTGAGGCGCAATGTAGTTTTAATGGAAAGGCGCAGCACCTTAGTAGGTCTATAATCCTGCAACTCCTATCTTTGATGAGTATTAAACAAACTGTATTACCGGGTAATTTAGTGCCTGTTACTGCTAAACAAGTGAGCCCAATAATAACTGTTAAAGCAAAATATCTTGCCAATTATTATCAGTATTCTAGGTTATCAAGTGACTGCTGAGTGCCATGAGCCGACTATAAGCCGTAACTCGTTTCTGCCCCAAAACGTGTTTAGGCGAATGCCTCAAAAGAGCGACTACCGGCCATTGAGGTTGGTTAAATACAATGGAAAACTGTGATAGTAATATCTAAAGTTATTTGTTAAAACTATATAGATTATAAAGGCGAGCTTTACATCCGCTCAGATGTGCCCTTCGAACAC
>NZ_JACJDR010000022.1:0-59473 GCF_014163655.1 Pseudoalteromonas sp. SR45-1
GTGAAAGCTAATTAATTAGAAAATCCCTAAGAGAGAATAAGAGCAAATTTTGGCTCATGAATCTCATTATCGAACGTCTGCAACTGGCACAGAGCCGTCTTTCGGCTCTAATTCGTTTTTGTCCATTGACGAGTTACAAACATAACTGGCCTTTGCCCCTTAACGAGTTAGTGCTGGCCTTTAACGATTAAAATTCACTCTAAAATGATGAGTCTTGAGGAAGAAACTATGATTCATTTTCAATCTACGATGATTGGTAATACCCGCCGAGCCTATGAAAACTAAACATACTAACGTAAAGCTTCTAGTAAGTTTCTTAATTTTTGACATTATAGCTACTAAGAACAGGGGGCAATTTAGACCGAGTCTGTGACAAGTGTAGGAACTTACGATTAGAAGCTTGTTAAGAAAATATTGTTCCTATATTGACAATTAACAAATGTTAATATAGCTTTATTTTTGTTCAATGGTGAACATATTGTCAATTTATTAAGGACTCTAATATGACAAATTTTTATAAGCTAGCTTCTGTAATTCTTTTTGTTGGTACTTTTAGTGTTAATGCGAAAACAACAATTGAACCCAATAACCCAGTATCACAAATAAAAAGTAATATAGTTAATAACAGTAAAACTTTGGGGTTATCTGAAAAAGCCTATAAATACGCTACAGATCAATTCATGAGATTAAACTCAGGTTCATCTACTCCTGATATGCAACTAATTTATGAGGTTCCTGAATTTATTTCGCCGGAGAATTATTCAGAAAAAGAATTGAATAAAGCTATGAATGAGCAAAAAACAAAATTTGCGAACTATTTTGGTATACCAGTATCAAAGTTAGACCCATTTATTGCTCATATGGCTGTCGTTTTTGATTCAGATCTTTTCAGTGGAGGTATTACTACTTTCGATACAGATGAAGATATGGAAACAATAACAATTTTCTGTGAAGAAGCATGTAGTGGTGGAACAACTTCGGGAGGAGGTATTGCATTGAGTCTTAGTGTTTATCAAGGTGCAGTTAATGCAGGCATAAGTCAGTACACAGATTTCCAAGTTGAGTTTGTCAAGAAGTCAACAAATGATAAAGTTTCTACCGAAGTGTGGAGATACAATAACTTTTCGGGCGCTTGGAGAGAGAGTGTTATTTCTAAGCCTTGCCCTACCTGTTCTTATAATTAGAGCAGCTAAATTCAAGTTTGAAAGCTAACATTTATGTTAGCTTTTTTATTACTAAACCTTTTAATTTACTAAATTAGCAAAGCGAAATAATACAGTAGAAGAAAAGGTGTATGGCTCACGAATAGCTCCATATTGGGAATTATTATTTTAATACTCTAGCATGTTCTTGTCCAGAGGCGTGCTGGCGGGGCATGAAACACGAAAATGCCCCATTTCAATCTAGCAATGTGACTCACAAGTAACTTCAGCGTCGAAAGATTGACCAAATCACTGTACCACTACAGAGTGACTAGTGTAATGGTGGCGATTCATACCTTTATCCAGCTTAAGATGCTATCTTAACTAATATTTTATACTTACTAGCAAAGGGATTTGGCATGCCGGTTATTCGTCATATTGATATACAAAACTTTAGATCAATTAAAAACCTATCTTGGAATCCAAAGCCTGGACTTAACTGCCTAATCGGGCCAGGGGATTCTGGTAAGTCAACAATTTTAGATGCCATTGATTTAGCTCTAGGTGCAAGACGCTCTTACTCATTCAACGATGCAGATTTTTACCAATTAGATACTTCATCTCCATTAACAATCACTGTGACAATTGGCGAGCTTCATGATGATTTAAAAAATGTTGAACGATACGGTTTTTTTCTTCGAGGCTTTAATTTTGAGACCAAAGAAATCTCTGACGAGCCACAACCAAATTGTGAAACGGTTCTTACCTTCAAGCTCCATGTAGATGCTGACTTAGCACCTGATTGGCAGCTATACTCTGATCGTGCTGATGCTGACGGTCTTGAACGTAGATTACCTTGGAAACACCGAGAATTATTGTCTCCAGCCAGACTTGGCACCACATCACATCAAAATCTCGCATGGGACATCGTTCAATATTGAACAAACTTTCTGAAGAGACATTAGATGTATCTTCACTCCTTGCTCAATTGGGACGGCAAACTCGTGAAGCCTTTGCAGCACAACCAGTACAAGGGATCACAGAGGTTTTGACTCAAGTACAGCAAATCGCTAATGGACTTGGCGTACCAGTCGGGCAACTTAGTGCTCTTCTTGATGTAAATGGAATATCCATGTCAAATGGTGCCATAAGCCTCCACAATAGTGATGGATCACCTCTAAGACAATTAGGAACTGGATCTTCACGCCTTCTCATTAGCGGTCTACAAAAGGTGACTAGCAGCTCTAGTATTCTGATTGTAGATGAAGCTGAATATGGTCTTGAGCCATACCGCATTACTAGACTACTTAACGAACTAGGTTCAAAGGACATCGAGCCGCAAAAACAAGTATTTATCACAACTCACTCACCTTATGTACTTAGAGAGCTACAAGCTACCCAACTCCATGTCCTAAGGAAGCAATCCATAACAGCTCAAGCTTTGGAACTCCCGTTTTACTCCCATAAAATCTACAGTCTTTTGGGTGGGGAACAAGAACAAGCAACACTAAGAGCTTGTGCAGAAGCGTTCTTTAGCAAGGCAATAATTGTCGGTGAAGGAAGCACTGAAGTTGGTTTTGTCAGAGGTTTTGATCTTTACAAGCAAGACAATCAACAGCTTGGGATTCAATCTAAAGGAGGTTTTTGCACTGATGGTGGCGGTGGTGATAACTACTTCCAGCGATCTAAGGTATTTACGAATTTAGGTTACCCCGTGGCCTTACTAAAGGATTCAGATATTAATACTCTGGCACACCATGCACAGACTAAACAATGTATAGAAGCTGGTGTAAAAGTTTTTGAGTGGGGGCATGGCATGTCTACCGAAGGTGCTATTTTCAGCTGGTGTAGAGTAGATCTTTTACCACTACTTGTAAAAGCAGCAGCGGATTTA
Organism: Pseudoalteromonas sp. SR45-1; assembly: GCF_014163655.1. Taxonomy (NCBI): domain Bacteria; kingdom Pseudomonadati; phylum Pseudomonadota; class Gammaproteobacteria; order Alteromonadales; family Pseudoalteromonadaceae; genus Pseudoalteromonas; species Pseudoalteromonas sp. SR45-1. The sequence continues at coordinate 3,037 of NZ_JACJDR010000022.1, forward strand.
AATGGACACCAAGAAGTAGATCAGCATATTAAAAACAAGTCGAACAATCAGTATAATTTAGCCGCATGTTTATCCAACTCACAGGATAATATGAGAAGTCCTTTGGCTCTTGCCGCTGGCCACTATAAATGGTTCAAAAACATAGCAAAGTCTGAAACAGTTATCAGAAATGTCGTTGGCCCAAACATACTATTATTTAACGCACACTTTCAAAGTATCCTCAATGGTTTGCTCAATTGGGTTGAAGCTAATGGAGATATTAGATGAACGTGGAAACCGTTCTTGATACTGAGCGAGGGGCAATTGTTGCTCCTGCCGGCTGTGGTAAAACACATTTAATCACGGAGACTTTATCCGTGAAAAATACCAAGCCTATATTGGTGCTAACACACACCACAGCTGGAGTTTCTGCACTAAAGAAAAGACTGCGAAAGCTATCAGTTCCAACGTCGAACTACGTTGTTACTACCATTGATGGATGGGCACTTCGTATTGCCAATAGCTTCCCAATGACCAGCCCTGTTCATCACTCACCTGAAATGCCTCAGCTTTTTTATCCAGAAGTTAGACAAACTGTTTTAAGGTTGCTATGTACAGGCAGCATTAGTGACATCCTACAAGCATCATATTCACGACTGCTTGTTGATGAGTATCAAGACTGTGACGTTAACCAACACAATATAATTGCTTCACTTTCAGAAGTTCTCCCGACAGTTATTTTTGGCGACCCTATGCAATGTATTTTTAACTTCGGAGGTCCAATGCCTGATTGGGTCGGCGGAGTTCTGCAGCAATTTCCGCTTATAGGTGAATTAAATACACCATGGCGTTGGAACAATGCCGGAGCACCATTGCTTGGACGGTGGATACTTGAAACAAGGGATGCACTAATAAAAGGGACAAGAGTTGACCTTAGAACATGTCCCGCTCATGTCATATTGCACCCACTGACAGACATAGTCCGAACGGATATAACTAATCAGCATAATGCGCAACACTCTATTTTAAATCACTACCCAACTGATTCTATATTAGTAATAGGTAGTTCAATGGATGAACGTTCAAGGCATGGTTATGCTCAGGGTAATTCGCGAATTGAAGTCGTTGAACCAGTTCAACTTGCAAGCGTGACTAGTGCTGCAAGCCAATTCGATGACAATACAGGGTTAGCTCTTTCAGCCTCTATTTTGCAAGTTGCTAGTACCATGATGACTAATGTTGAAATGGCAACCACATCGCAACGAGTAGACAGTATTCTCAATAATCGAAATAGGACTTCTGCAACAAATACTGAGCAAGCACTCTGCAACGTAGCGATTAACAGCTCTCGCTCCAACATCTTAGCAGCACTGCAGCATCTAGAGTTAAAACCTGGTACTCGTGTTTACCGTAAAGGCGCATACAACGCTTTAAAAGACTCTTTAGCTCTTTCTATAACGTCTCCAAAAATAAGTATCTTTGAAGCTGCGTCAGCAGTAAGGGAGCGCTTACGTCAACAAGGAGATCAACGAATACCTAATAGGGCTATTGGTTCAACCCTTTTACTCAAAGGCCTTGAAGCCGATCATTGCATGATTCTTGATGCGCAAGCTCGAGGAATGAACGCAAATCATTTATATGTAGCACTCTCACGCGGAGCTAAAACTATTACAATATTTTCTCGAGATGTTTATATTCCATGAGGTAGATACGTGAGTAATAAGCTTATCAAATGGAATTTTCATACCTCGCCACATTTCCTATATCTGAGCATAGGATCTTGCTTGTAATGTATTAAAGAAGGCGTTATTCCACAAAGCGTCCCTAGTAACGTGATAGTCCATTTTGAATCGCCATTAGATCATGTGGTTTCGTCGTCTTCTGCCAACTCACCTCTAGCCTACGCCTTATATGAGGTTATTGTTCATCAGCTCACAAGTAACAAATAATTGAAACGGGACAAGCTTTTAGCTGGCGGAGTTCGCTTCGTTCGCGAGTATAGCCAGCTAAAATTTGCCGTTTAATTTAGTCGTTAAACCATAGAAATTTTTATCCGAAATTCACTTGATACAGCTGACGTCCTAACACGCTTTTGTCCAAAAACGAGTTTATCTGACCGTCTGCTTCTCGCTCTAAGCAGACTAACAGCAGTATATTAAAAGAGACTTTGATGACTAAAGCTCAGAGGGCTGAAATATAAATACTCTCTTTCGGAGTTTTTCAAGTTAGTTGTCGCATAAGCTGGCTCTTTACTTATACTCAATTTTATTAATAAACCACTCTTTTATCCCTACTGGCGTTTTCACTTGAAACTCATAATCAACTTCCTTTTTTAGCATCGCTCTGGCCATAGGGGAGTCAATCGAAATAAAGTTTTTGGTATTATAGATCTCATCTGGACCAACAATCTTAAAGCTTAATATTTCACCTGCTTCATTTTCAATTTCAACAGTTGCCCCAAAAAATACTTTTCCATCCTGTTGAGGAGAATAGTCGACTATTTTAAGTTCTTCTAAACGCTTTCTTAGGTACCTTACTCTTCGGTCAATTTCTCTTAATGCACGTTTATTAAATATGTAATCGCCGTTTTCTGATCTATCACCTAAGCTAGCAGCCCAGCTAACTATAGCTGTGATTTTTGGTCTTTTATCACGCCATAAATAATTAAGTTCTTCTTGTAATCTTTTATAACCTTCACGAGTTATTAATTTACTTTTCAAAGTGTTCCTTAAATATCATAAATTCTTTAAAGCTTTACCTAGAGCGTCTAATGTGGCGATTTTAAATACTCGTTCGTCTTGCTCATTTAATACGTCACCATGTATACCTTTTTTGAAATGCCACTTGTTAATGAAGTCATCGGACATTAAATACTCTAGCGCTTTCCGCTCAAGATGATCAAATGATTCAGTCTGAATAGCTAAACCATCGTTAATATTAATTACCATATCGGGCGGTGTAAATTCTTTTATAATTCGCTTAGCTTCGGCTAATTGGGCTGCTTGATGACTGACTAATATTTTAAGCCTAACATCAGATATTTCTTCAATCCAATCTACCTTCCCTTTATATTTTTTATTTTTAGAGTTTTTTTCATTAATATTATCTTCGAAAGATTTAATTAATGCTCTGTATGGCGCGCCTGTTTTGTTACGTATACTTTGAGCTTTAGGTACACCTCTTCCTTCACCTAATCGAGAAACTGTTGAAAAGGAGAAGTCTGATAAGCCACGTTTTTTTTGCTCAGAACATACTTCGTATATAGCTTGAAGCGTTTGTTTAACTTTATTTTTCACATCCATTTTCAATTCAACCAATAGTTCTTCCGGAGTCATCTTATACTTCCTTTATTTCTATTTTTTTCTGATGTAATACATTGAGTAAATCTATCGGCTCTATTCGTTCGTGTTCTTCCAAGTCAGATAAAAGTAGCTTACCTTCGATTAAATCATTCACTTTTACATGACTTTTTAAACGTTCTTTAAACAACTTATGTAATTGATTACCAGCTTTTAATTGCTGCTTCTTAGTTAAGGTAAATAATAATGGCTTAAGATTATTTCTCAGCATCATATTATCTATAAGCTGAGTACGCGGCGTTATAGCTAGATCGGCGCTCGCTGATTGATAAATTTCAGCATTTTCGCAAACTTCACAAAGTAGTTCGTATTGACTAACCTCTTCAGCAATCACCTGCAGTTCATGCTCGGGTCTAACTATTAATTGTAAATTTGAGTCGTCATTATCAATAGAAAGGTTTGATTGATTTAGTAAAACTTGGCATTGATGAACTAATGTACTTATTGCACCTAAGTCGCAATAAAGCATATCCATTTTTTTAGCTACAACTTCATACTCAGATTTTGTTTTCCGAATACTTGCTAGAATCTCTCTACGCTTTGTTGTATCAAATGTCTTGTTATTTTTATTACATAAGTACTCTTTTTCGTCTTCTTTCTCTAAAGACATTGATAATTCATTTTCATCTTCAATTAACCCATCATAATGTAATTGCTTCGCTTCTAAATACAGAATAATTTCTTGAAATATGGCTAATAACCCACCAATAAATGCAGGGCCTGTTATAAAGTGCCGACATCTAATGCAATTTTCTCCACCCAAATATCCTATTGGGACAGGAGATCTTGCTTGCGTGTTTCCAATGAAAGTACCTCCGTCCTCGCACCGAGTACCTGCATGCGGGCATATCCCCCAATCTCTAAACAAATAATTTCCTGCAGGTATGTTGTTATTAAGTGCGTTAAGAGTCTCTTGAGAATTACCAATTAGATTGGGCTTTATTTCATCAATTCTTAATTGTTCAATCATACTTTGAGTTGCTATTGCTTGAGATTTTAATGCTCTTTTCTCACCTTCTTCAATTTTTTTACGTAATACTGACCCTTGTGTTTTGACATAATAAACACTCATTAATATTGAGGAGTGCCCTGCAATTTTCATAATTATTGATAAATCTAAGTTGTATTCCATAACATAAATAGTGATCAGACTCACACGCATGCTATGGGGGGTAAACTCTGATTTAAACATAGAGATAGCTGTTTGCTTTCCTTCGCATATAGCTAATTTAATGCCCTTAGGTTGGCTGAAATATAAGGCAGCCGCTAACCTATTAGCTAATCGAGCGCCGAAAGTTCCACATTCTTCTTCTCCATAATCCCGAAACAAAAAACAATTTCGACCTTTTTTCTTACGTTGTACTTCATTAATATTTGTCCTTTTACAATCAATCCAATCTTTTGGCTCTTTTATTGGATTATATTTTGATTGCCACTTTCTTAATTTGATTAGCCAATAAGCTAATTCTATTGGCATCCAAGGAACGCTTGAGCCCATAGAGTTCATTGAAGTTTTATTTGATGTTGAATACATCCCAAATTCATTATTTGGGTAGCGCTTTATCATTCCTTGATTATTAGTTCGCCCTGCTAATTTATTTTTATTTTGTACCCAAACTATTTTTTCTTTTATATATTCTGGAATATATGTATCAGCTTCACCACTATCATTGTACGCAATCTGTATACCTCTAAGAGGGACGGAGAAGAGGGAATACGTATGCATCCAATACATAGGAATCCAAATTTTAGCAAAGTTGTTATCAATAACTTCAAATACACAATCTGGATCATGTTTATCTACAATATCGATCGGGACTTTTACCCAATCAGCATCAAATGTATGCAGATGTTTTAAATCGTTAAAAGTCTTTGCGTTCGATGGAATTGTCCAGTTTCGAATAGCTTCAATGTATTGGTACGATAATGCAGGTTTTATAGTTTCACCAAGAGTATCCTTACGTTGTTCATCAATAATAAAGGTGTCTTTAATACGATTTTTGGCATTAGGCATTCTAATAACCTCACCCGTATCAGAGTCTTCATCTGAACACTGTGTTCTGATTATATAATCCACAAATTCATCAATAGCGTTATAAGTTTTTGCTTGGTAACCTTCTTGTTGAGAAATAAACTCTTTGAATTCAAGTGAATTTATTTCTTTTTTTAAGACAAAGTCTATAGGTTTTATGCCTAACTGATATTTTTGAATATATAACCTGACAAACTTACACAACATTGTTTTTTTTGACATTCCACCTCTTGCAGACTTCATATATATGTTTATTTCATTACGCCAAGAAATATATGGTTCATGGATATACTGAGGCTGAAAGGGCTCTTCTACTCCAAAGAAAACATACCAATTAACCCAATCACTTTTATAATACGAGCTTTCATGGGGATTTGAAGGTATTCTAGAGTCCTTACTCAAGGAACGCCATTTTTGGTACTTATCAATGGTTGTAACTTTATTAATTTTAACCAAACGTTGCAGTGTTAAATAGGGATATGGTTTAGCTATGCCACACAAATTGTACCAATCAATAAATTCATTGGGAAAGGAACGTTTCGGATTAGATGGCAACTGCTTATATTTCTTTCTTACTTCCCTATATTCAGAAGAATTATTAATATTTAAAGCTTTAACTGCTTGAAGTAGTAAGCTAAAGTTGTCAATTTTAAGTGGAATGAAAAACTCTAAATCCGAATCGAATTTTACCCAGTCTTTAAAGTAAATTTTTTTTGGGTTTGATGGTAATTTGAAATCTTCTTTATAACGATTTTTATATTCTTTTAAAGAGGCTATTCCTAAAGAAAAAACTGCACCTTGTGCTTTTTCTAAATTAGAATAAAAACTTTTAATCCTGTGCCCGAAGAAAGCATTCCACCCATTAGTAATAGGCCAGGTTTCAGCATAAACTTGCTGGGGGTTAGCTGGTAATCTTTGGTCTTCTTTATAGCGAGCTCGGTATTCTTTTCGGGATGCAATACCTAAGAGCAAAGCGGCACTTCTTGCTTCATCCAAAGATGTATATAAAATTTTAACCTGTTTCCCCAAAAAATAATGCCAGCCATTTTTAGTCGGCCATTCTTTTCTGTAAAAGTGTTCTGGACAAGAGGGTAATTTGGGTTCTTCTTTATACCGAGCTTTATATTCATGGTATGTATTAATGCTTAATTCTGAGACTCTTTTTTTAGCTTCACTTAATGTAGAATAAAATTCAACATTTTCTTTACCAAAGAAAACAAACCATCCATTTTTAATTGGCCATTCCTTTGAATAATAATTCTTAGGATCCGATGGTAGTTTAGGGTTTTCTTTATAACGCTTCCTATATTCATTTATATTTTTTACACCTAATAATCTTACAACTTCCGTTGCTTCTTTAAGCGTAGGATAAAAATCATTAACAGTTTTTCCGAAAAAAAGTGTCCACCCATTTTTAACTGGCCATTCCTTTGAGTATACTTGACTCGGGCAAGACGGTAACTTAGGGTCTTCCTCGAATCGCTTTATATATTCACTATTAGATTTAATCCCTAAATTTGATGTCGCTTTTTTAGCAGCCGCTAAAGTAGGGTAAAACTCTTTAAAGCTTTTACCTAAAAAAATATGCCATCCATTTTTAGCTGGCCAATCTTTGAAGTAATAACTTTGGGGTTGTGAAGGTAGTTTATTAGACTCTTTATAGCGCTTATAATATTCAGCTCTAGATTTAATATTTAAGAGTCCAACCAACTGTTTTGCTTCATCAAATGTGGGGCATAGTACTTTAATGGTCTTCCCTAAATAAAAAGTCCACCCGTTTTCTTTTGGCCATTCTTTAGAGTATTTTTTATATGGCTGCGAAGGAAGTTTAGAGTCCTCTTTATAACGCATACTATATTCACGTATTGATGTTATACCTAGTAACTTAGTTGCTTTTTTAGCTTCTAATAAGGTCTTATACTTTGTGCTTTTCATTATATTTCCTCCTATTTTAACTACCCCTCTACTTCACGCATTTTTTTCCGGATATCTTCACTGGTAGGTTGGATATAGACAAGGCAAGAATCAGGGCTCTTATGATGCATGGCCTTTTGTATTTCTACTTGGCTAAACCCTAATTTAGATAAGCCATAACCATAACTATGGCGATGAGCATGACAGCTTGTCCCTTCATCCTTACATGGATTTAACCCTATATTAAAAACTGCATTCTCATGCATTCTCCTAAAGTTTTTAATAGTTTCTGGTTCCCCTTTACTATTAGTGAAAGCAAAAGGGTGCTGGAAGTGAGGAGGAGGATTTTTGCGTTGAAATGTTAGGTACTTTATCCAAATTATTTGGAATTCCCTTGCAATATTAGAGTTTGAAAATATGACATCAAAATATTTTTTATTACTTGTTAATAAAGGAGTCTTCCAACCTGCATGTAATCTTAAGCTTTTAGAGTATTCGTTCCGTGGTATTAAAGCATATTTTTCTTGTAGGTATGTTCTTCTTGTTTTGTTAGATGATTCCGGGCATTGCCCATGTGAAGGATGAAATACCCTCACAATAGCTTCATTATTCTTTTCATCTAATACTATATCATTAATATAAATATGAAAAACCTCACTAAGTCTCAAGCCGCCATAGTGCATTAACATTGTTATCAATTGATTTTTATAATCCGGATACTTGTCTCCAGATTTTTTAAAGCCATAATTAAGTAAAGTGCCTATTTTATCTTCAGGAAATTTAAAAACTTTTTCATTTTTAATAATTTCAGGTTGATCTGATTTGATAGATCTCACAAATTTGATTTTATCAACTGCGGCTTTTTTTTCTAAATGATTTAAGAAAACATGTTTTTGACGGTGATAATATGCACACCAATTAATTTTTTCTTCAATATGAGATGCTTTTCTAAAAGTATTTGTTGGCAGTTTATTTTCATTTTTAGCGCTGTAAAAATCAGTATACTGAGTTATATGATTTAGTATCACTTCTGCATCTTTAGTTTCTCTAGCCCTCCAAAACAACCCTGAAGAATCTCGTCCTATACGGTCTATGGTTCCTAAATTCAATGCTGTAGTAAAGCTTCTAAGCATTTCTACACCATTAAACTTTTGATTGTTTGAATGATTTTTAGTGTTAGCGTCAATATATTTAATTAACAATATAATTGAAAAAACACTTCTCTCTACCCAAGATTGGGATCTAGCTCTTTTCATATATAGGTATTGAATATGGCTAGTTAACACTCCTGACTTAGTAAGAACACAGGGAAACTCATGTGATATACCAGTTTTATCTACCTTATATTTACATTTTATTTTTAAAACATATGACATAATAGTATTTATTTTAAGGTTATAATTTTTATTGATTTACAAATACTAGTCTATAAATATAAAAAAGAAACTTAAGATACTTACTAATAGTATGCTCACTTGTGGGGTTATAATTGATAGTCTGCGTTCTCAGAGCGATCTCCGAGGCTGGCTGCCCAGCTTACTATTTTTGTTACTTCTGGGCGTTTTACGTTCCATAGTTGATCGTGTTCTTGTTGTAATTGCAAGTAACCTTCGCGGGTAACTAAATTTGTTTTCATGGCCAATTCTTTATTAACTCTAATGGTGTGCACGTTATTAAATTTGCCAAAACTTGTCGAGCGTAAAATGTAATAAAGTACGAGTAAGGAAGCTTTGAAATGTTCAGTAACAATCTAAGCAAGTAATTAGTTTTTGATTATTAAGTTTTTCATTTATATTAACTAGTAATTGGATATAAAAATAAGAACGAGATTATGGGACACGAGACCACAAAAGTATTAGTTGTTGATGACGATATGCGCTTACGCAGTTTGCTTGAACGTTATTTAGTAGAGCAAGGCTTTATTGTTAGAACCGCAGGAAACTCGGAGCAAATGGATAGACTCCTAGAGCGAGAAAACTTTCACTTAATGGTTCTCGATTTAATGCTTCCAGGCGAGGATGGCTTATCTATTTGCCGCCGACTACGCCAAAAAGAAAATGAAATTCCTATTGTTATGCTTACTGCAAAGGGCGACGAAGTCGACCGTATTATTGGCCTTGAACTTGGCGCTGACGATTACATTCCAAAACCATTTAATCCACGTGAGCTACTTGCTCGCATAAAAGCAATTTTACGCCGCCGCGCAAAAGAAGTGCCAGGTGCTCCAGCTGCTGAAGAAAACTTAATCGCTTTTGGTAAATTTACGCTTAATTTAGCAACGCGCGAAATGAGTGAAGGGGATAAAACAATATCGCTTACCAGTGGTGAGTTTGCAGTGCTTAAAGCGCTTGTTTCGCATCCGCGTGAGCCACTTAGCCGCGATAAGCTAATGAACTTAGCGCGTGGCCGCGATTACAGTGCGCTTGAGCGAAGTATTGATGTGCAAGTATCGCGACTTCGCCGCATGATAGAAGTAGATGCTGCTAATCCGCGATATATTCAAACCGTTTGGGGTTTGGGCTATGTGTTTGTTCCCGATGGTGAAAAGTAATATTTATGGGCATGTTTCCGCGAAGTGCTTTTGGGCAAACTGTTTTTTTAGTGGCGGCTTTGCTGCTAATAAATCAAATAGTCTCTTATGTTACGGTTAGTTTTTATGTTGTAAAACCAACTATTGAGCAAGTTAACTTGATGCTTGCTAAGCAAATTAAAACGGTATTTATTGACTGGGAAGATGGCGTTGAAATAAACGACGAAGTATCTGCGAAGTTTTTTGAAATTACCGGCATTGAAGTAATGACGCAGCGCGAAGCAATGCGTCAAGGGCTTGGACAAAGCCGCGAATATTCTATGCTATCGCGCAGCATGACTGAGCAACTTGGTGGTTATTCTCGTGTACGTATTAGCCAAACTGATCCATTAATTTATTGGGTTGAAGCACCGCAAGCGCCAGGTTATTGGGTAAAAGTACCGCTTAAAGGCTTTAAAGAGAATAACTTAGAGTTTTTAACTTTTTACTTATCAAGTATTGGCTTTTTAAGTGTGCTGGGTGGGTGGTTGTTTGCAAGGCACCTTAATAGGCCATTAAAAGCACTGCAACAAGCTGCAGTAAAAGTAGGCAAAGGCGATTTTTCTACCAAATTAGAAGAAGAAGGCTCAACAGAAGTAATAGAAGTAACGCGCGCGTTTAATCAAATGTCGCGCGGAATTGCCGCACTTGAAAACGACCGCCGTTTACTAATGGCTGGTGTATCGCATGATTTACGTACGCCGCTTACGCGTATCCGTTTAGCCACCGAAATGATGGTTGATGAAGATGACTATCTTCGTGAAGGTATTATTTACGATATAGAAGATATGAACGGGATTATCGATCAGTTTATTGAGTATTTACGCCACCATAAACGTGAAGAACTAAGTTGCGAAGATATAAATGCTTTAGTTGCCGAGGTTGTTAATTCTGAGCTTCAGCATCAACGTACTATTACGTTTAAAAGTAATCCAAATATAGGCAATATACCCTTAAGCTCTGTAGCTATTAAACGTGTAATTACCAACATGATTGGTAATGCGCTGCGTTATTCTGAGGGCGATGTTGAAGTACTTAGTTACTTTAATTCAAACAAAAAATATGTAGTTATCGCTGTAAACGATAGTGGTCCTGGGATCCCTGAAAACGAATTAGAGTCTGTGTTTGAGCCCTTTAAGCAAGGCGATGCTGCACGTGGCAGTGAAGGTAGTGGCTTAGGCCTTGCCATTATTAAACGCATTGTTGATATGCACGACGGTAAAGTAAAACTAGAAAACCGCCCAGAAGGCGGTTTAAGTGCACAAGTATATTTGCCAATCAAGGTATCAACTCCTGCAGTATCAAAGTAAGCTAAAGCATGGTTGGCTCTGTGCTTTTAAATAAAGCCCGTTAAAAGTATTACTCGGGCTCCCAAACGTATAAGCCATATTTTTGCATTACTTTTTTAAGGTCACCAGATTTTCTGAGCTCCTGCATACCAGTATCTATAAGTTGAGCATATTCATGTGCTTTAGGGTTTTTAGGTGAGAAGCACATCCTACCCCATAGTATTTTGTCAAACTGACCTGCTTTTTCAAAGCTATCTTGCAGACCATATTTTTGTAGTTTGTAATCGGCTACATAGGCAGCTTCACTAAATGTATCGATTCGGCCTAATTTCAGTTTTTTAAACAAGCGATAAATGAGATCTTCTGAACCATGATGAACCTGAATTAGCTGCTCGTTATCGCGGTTTTCTTCAAAGTAGCTTTGAACTTCAGGAGATATTGGTGAAAAATCGTAGCCTGCAATAACGCCAAATCTTATTAACTTTAGAGACTCCATCCCATTGTAACGCCATTGAGTGCCTTTTTTGACGTAAAAGCTATATATCATCGGGCCTACAGTGTTTTTAGAACATATATTTACTTTTGAACTACTGTCGTTACTTATAGCTACAGCATCATACTTTCCACTCTCTGTTCCTTTTAAAGAGCGTAAATAAGGGACTATATAAAAATTTACTTGGTGGCCTGCACGTTCTAAGATTATTTTTTCTAGCTCTAATACAAAGCCTATGGAATTATTATCGGAGGTATCACTGCAAACGTACGGGCAGAAGTCGAGTGCAGCAATATCAAGAGTATCAGAGCGTACGTTGCTACAACCAATTAGGGCAGCAAACATAATAAGTTTTGGTTTAATTGACACTGTAATATTACGCCCTTATTTTTATTAGTTTGGTAGTTCACTTGTATCGCGTTAATTATTGTTGATAATTTGTTAAATTCAACTTTTTAAAGAATAAGGCAGGGCTTTTGTTGTTTTATAATAATTAAGTGAATTGGCATAAATACCAAACATGCCTTAGTTAGAGCATTGGTAGGTTTAAATCTACCAATGCTCCGTAAACGGTGCAGGCATAATAATAAAAAATTAAAGTGCCCTAAAGCGAATGGCTGTGCCGCCGCTGGTAGCGAGTTTTAAGGTTAGTTTATCGCTTGCCGTGACTACATGTTTTTCGATATTTAAATCGTATGGATTGTTTTTCCACTCTGCGTTTTTACCATCTTGATAAATTTGCGCTTCAAACTTTTTACCTTGCTCTAAAAAGTCGAGCTTTACCTCAATTGTTCTGGCTTTCTCGTCAGTAACAGCACCTAGGTACCAATCGTTTCCTGAGTATTTAGTGCTTTTACGTTCTTTACGGGCAAATACAATAAAGTCGCCTACTTCACCATCAAGAGCAATGCTTTGCTGCCAATCTGTTGGTACGTCTTGAATGAATTGAAACGCATCGGGCTTAGCTAAGTAGTTTTTAGGTAAGTCGGCAGCCATTTGAATTGGACTATACAAAACAACGTAAAGTGCGAGTTGTTTGGCGAGAGTGGTTTGTGGGCGGTTTGTATCGCCTCCTAAACCATTAAAGCTCATATCAAAAATACCTGGCGTAAAATCCATCGGCCCAGATAGCATGCGGGTAAAAGCAAGCATTGGTACATGCTCTGGTGGGTTAGGTGGTGAACCCCATGCATTGTATTCTTGTCCGCGAGCGCCTTCGCGCGCAATCCAGTTTGGATAAGTACGGCGCAGGCCTGTATCTTTAATTGGCTCGTGAGTGTTAATGCTAATTTTATGTTTAGCTGCAAGTTTTACGTTATAAAGGTATTCGTTAACCATAAATTGGCCGTCATGCCATTCATGGCGAGCAATACCGTTTTTGTCTATACGTTTTATATTTCCGCCATCGGCTACATAACCTGTTTTTACTTGGCTGACGTTTGATTTTTCGTAAAGTGTAAAGGCATCTTCCATTTGGTCTCGGTAGTTGCTTACATTGCCTGATGTTTCGTGATGGCCAATGAGCTGTACGCCTTTTTCTTTGCCGTATTGAGTCAGCGCTGCTATATCAAAATCATCGTACGGTTTGGTAAAGTTAAATACATCGCCATTAAAGTACCAATCGCCATCCCAGCCAATATTCCAGCCTTCAACGAGTACGCCATCAAAACCATACTGCGCTGCAAAATCCATATAGTATTTTGTGGTTTGCGTAGTGGCGCCGTGTTTTTTACCGCTACCCCAAGTTTGCGTGTTTATATGCATACCCCACCAGATACCCACGTATTTGCCAGGTTTAACCCACGACACGTCACCGAGTTTATTAGGCTCGTTTAAATTTAGTATTATATCTGAATTAACTAGGCCAACAGCGCTGTCGGCTATTTGAATGGTGCGCCATGGTGTTTTAAAAGCACCTTGTTTTTTAACGGCAACACCATCTGACCAAGGGGTTAAGTCTGCTGTAAATGTGCCTGGACGGCGCTGATTAAGCACCATACCCGCGTAATCAACAAGAGCGGCTTCATGAATACTAATATGAGTACCGTCACTTGTTTTAAACGTAAATGGTGTGTGAGCTAGTGGAGCTTCGTTAAGTGGAGTAGTGTTGTAAACATATTCGTAGCGGTTCCAGCCACGAGCAGGTATCCACCATGCTGTTGCATCATGGCTATTGTTTATTGCAAACTCAGTCAGCTCTTTGGTTATTTCTGTATGTTCGAAGCCGGTTTGTTGTGGCACTTCGTATCTAAAACCTACACCACTATCAAATGCTTTAAATCGAATAGTGTAGGTACCTTTATTTGGCTCGTTTTTTGTAAAGGTAACGGCTACTTCGTTATATTCGTCAACAACGTTTTGGCGTTCGCCCCAGGGTTGTTGCCACTGCGAGTTAACGCTTTGTTGTTCAATGCTTTTAATTTTAAAGCCATCGCTAAAAGCTGCTTGTGTTTTAAATTCAAACCCCAGTAAAGATTTGTTTATAACCGCTTTGTTTTTAAATTTTATTGCGTAGCTTGGCGTGTTGTTTTCGTCAGAGATGCTTACTGTTATTTGTGTGTCTGGCGATTTTAGCTCTACAGTTTGTCCGTAGCTATTACTAGCAAAGGCTAAAAGCACAAGTGCAGGGATTCTCATGGTGTGTCCTTAGATGAGTCGGTGGTGACATTTAAGGATAATGACTGTTGATGATTAATACGACTGCCTACATACGTATTCAATGTTTTAAAAAATAGAAAGAATTTAGTGGTTTAATCGGTCTATAATGTAAACAAATTGATAATAGCGACAAGAAAATGATAAAAAGCTTACTTTGTGTATTTTTACTAAGTGTTAGTACTGGAGTTTTTGCAGCAAATATAACAATTAAAAATGCTAATAATGGCCCATTACCTAATGCTGTTGTGTGGCTAACTGCAGGAGATTCCTATGGCGTTATTCCTCCAGAAGCACCTTATGCGATGACCCAGCAAAATCGAGAATTTAAGCCGCGTATTTTAGTTGTCCCACAAAATGCAAAGGTAGAGTTTCCGAATGCGGACTCAATCATGCATCATGTTTATTCATTTTCTAAAGCTAAAACATTTGAATTAAAGCTATATAAGGAGCACCCAAAAGCGCCCATTACTTTTGATCAAACAGGGGTTGTTGAGCTTGGCTGTAATATTCATGATTGGATGTTAGGTTATATTGTGGTGGTCGATAGTACTATTTTTGCAATCACTGATGAAAATGGTCATGTTGATTTAAATGCCAATGTAGGCGAATACACGTTAAGTGTTTGGCATTCTGGGTTTAGTGATATTAGTAAGGTTGAATCTCAAACTATTACTGTGGCTACTAACCCGATCACTTATAAAGTAAAGCAGGAAATTGCGGAGCAAATTGACTTTGCTACGGATGAATTTGATGACTATTAATCGTTTAACGAGGCTGATATTTTTAGCCGGTGCTTTATGTTTTAGTAATGCATTGTATGCACAAGTAATAGGCTTGATACAAATTAGAGCCGTGCAGGGTGACGATACACGTAGCTTCCAAGAGGGCGGCCTTGGGCTATATCGGCACGATACTAAAAGCGACGAACTTATTTTATCCCAAGGTATTTTAGATTTTAATGTTGATTTAGCATCTAGTTGGTCGGCTCATGGGGTGTTAAATGCGAATCAAGATCCTGACGTTGGCCTTGGTTTTACGCAAGCTTATGTAAAGTATCAGCCGCTATCTAACAGCAACTATAAATGGCATGTGCGTGTAGGGGGCTTTTATCCACTTATGTCGCTTGAAAACCCTGATATAGGGTGGACTTCTCCTTATAACTATACAAACTCAGCTATTAATAGCTGGATTGGCGAGGAAGTACGCACTGTTGGCGCAGAGATAACTATTAAGCGCCCAGCAAAACGTTTTAACAGCGCTCATAGCTTTAGTTTTGTAGGTGCTACATTTAAAGGCAATGACCCTGCCGGTACTTTACTTGCTTGGCGTGGTTTTGCATTACACGATAGGCAAACTACATTTAGCGAAAGTGTTAAATTTGCGCCTGTAGCGGCATTAAATGCGTATGAATTACGCTGGCAAGCTAATCAGGTTTTACCGTTTGAAGAAGTAGACGGACGTTTTGGCTATTACGCTGGCGTACACTGGGATTACTTAAAAAAATCACAATTTCGAATTTATTATTACAACAATAACGGTGACCCAACCACACTTAATATTAGTACAGGGCAGTATGCTTGGGATACTCGCTTTACAAGCGCCGCTTGGCTTTATAAGTTTAATAATAAAACCCGCTTTATAGCACAGGTACTTAATGGTAAAACCGAAATGGGCGCTAATGCTTTAATAGATAATGCCTTTTACAGCCATTATTTAATGTTAAGCCATAAAGAAGGCAAGCATCGAGTTTCTGTACGCTACGATTACTTTAAAGTGACAGATAACGACACTACTGCGTTTGATCCTAATGCAAGCAATGGGGAAGGTTTAACCGCAACATGGCGCTACCAGCTCACTAATAAACTACAAATAGGGGTTGAAGGTTCTGCACTTAAAAGTGTTGCAAAAAATAGAGAGCCAATTGGATTTAATGAACGAATCTCGCAGCAGCAAATAATGCTAAACGCTCAATGGCGATTTTAGGTTTTATAAACTAGATTTATTATCAAAAAGGTAGGTATTAAATATGGTTTTTTTTGGAGTAAGTAATGAATTTGAATAGTATCCGCGTCAAAGTCTCTTTTCCTATTGTTATTTTAGGTATTGCTATCTTGTCGTTAATTATTGGGTATTCATACTTAATTAACTTACAAAAAAATGCATTAGATGTGCAATCCGATAAATTTATTAAGGCTGTGTCTCTTGCTTTGAGTGCCGACAGGGATTTGTATCAAGCAAAGGTTGCTGAGTTAAATTTAGTCGCACATAACGACAATAAAGAAGCTTATTTGCAAGAGCATAAAGAAAATGCTGAGCAAGTAACGCAAAGGTTAGAGCAGTACTTAGCTTTGTTATCGGACTATCCAAAAGCTATAAATGAGCTTCGCGGTTTTGATGGTGCTTATAATACTTGGTTAAACGCTTCACTGGCCTATATGAATGATAAAACAAATCTAAAAAAACAGTCTCAATCAGAAAAAGCATTTGACGAATTAAGAGCTACGCTTGATCAAGCTGGTGAATTAGCAGAGCAAACATCGGTTGAAGAAGTTCAAAAACTATCAGACACAATTGCTTCAACTAAGTTAACTATGCTTATTTTTGTCATATTAATTTTATTAGTGGCGTGTTGGTTTAGTTACCTTATTCCTAAGCAATTAACACAGCAAATTAACTATGTAACTTCTCGTATTAACGATATAGCCTCTGGTGATGGCGATTTAACTGGCAGGATCGCTATAACGTCTAAAGATGAATTTTCTGAACTTGCAACGCAGTTCAATCGTTTTCTCGACAACTTACAGCAATTAATTCGCGATATTTTAGAGCAATCAAAAGAACTAAGTGAATTAGGAGGTGAGTTAAGTCAGGTTGCAAATAAAAACAATGCTGTAAATCAAACGCTCAGCCAAGCCTCTGAGTCAATAGTAAGTGCAGTGCATGAGATGAGTGTAGCAAGTAGAGAAGTTGCAGGTGTTGCTCAGCAATCATCAACAGAAGCTGATAAATCGTTAAATTTAGCTCAGCAAGGACTAACAGCGGTTGCGCACTCTAGTTCTCGTATTATTTCTTTGTCGCAAAATATGGAGCAAGCTATGGCGCGCTCTACAGAGCTACAACAAAGTTCTGATAACATTGCCAAAGTACTTGAGGTTATTCGTGCAATTGCAGAGCAAACAAATCTGCTGGCGCTTAATGCTGCTATTGAAGCCGCGCGAGCTGGTGAATATGGCAGAGGTTTTGCTGTGGTAGCAGATGAAGTAAGAACATTGGCTACACGCACGCAAGTAAGCACAAACGATATTCAAAAAATGATAGAGCAATTTGCAACGAGCGTAGAACAATCAATTAAAGCGATAGATGAAGGTAAGCAATTTGCAGATGATGCGGTTGGCTCGTTTAGTCAAACTAATGATGTGCTTAATGCAATGCAAAGCTCGTCTACTAAAGTAAATGATATGGCGATGCAAACAGCGCAAGCGACTGAAGAGCAGACAACGGTTGCAGATGAAATAAGTCAAAACCTATCATCATTAAACGATCAAACTTTAGAAGGGGGGGCGCTTGCTCGAACTACTGAGGATGTATCTAAAAAAATGGAACAATTGACTGATGAGCTAAATCACTTAGTACATCGATTTAAAGTTTAAATAAACTGATTATTTGGTTAGATAGCTCTTTAAGGTTTTGAAATATAACTGTACTTATGTTGTTTGCCAGCTCGAGTTCAGTTTGAATCGTCATTATAAAAATAAAAAGGGACTTTAAAAGTCCCTTTTTTAATGCAATTTTAACCTTGAGAAGTCAACAAAGCCTAAAGTGAATTAGTATTATTTTTTATCAAAAGCGCGTTTCATGTAGTTAGGTGTAGCGAGTGCACCATGATGAATACCGCTGTTGTAGTATTCACTTTGCTCAGCTATTTGTGCTGCGCCGTCTTCTCTAAAACCGTCAAATGCTTGTGATTTACGTGCAAGTGTTACCGACCATAAACCGCTTGGGTAAATTGGTTGCGGGAATGGCAGTGTTTGTAAATCGTTAAAGCCTACGCTTAGCATTGCTTCGCGCATTTCAACTAATAATGGCATATGCATAAGAGGTGATTCGCTTTGTTGTACTAAAACACCACCTGGGCGCAGTGCATCTAAACAGCTTGTGTAAAACGCATGATTAAATAAACCTTCACCTGGACCCACCGGATCGGTGCCATCAACAATAACCACGTCGATAGATTCGCCAGCGGCTTCGCGCATATATTTAATACCGTCGTCAAACATCACTGTTGCACGGGCGTCGTTGTTAGATTCACAAAGCTCTGGGAAGTATTTTAACGACATTTGCGTTACTACTTCGTCTATATCTATTTGCGTTACAGTTTCTACGCCTGGGTGTTTTAATACTTCGCGTAAAGTACCGCAGTCGCCGCCGCCAATAATAACGACGTTTTTAGGGTTTGGGTGCGCTAAAAGTGCAGGGTGGCTGATCATCTCATGATAAAAGAAGTTTTCGCGGGTTGTTACCATAGTACACCCGTCGATGATCATTAAATTACCAAAGTCTGTGGTTTCAAACATTTCTACCTTTTGAAAAGGAGACTGTTTTTCATCTAACTTTTTATTAATACGTAATGAAAATGCGCTGCCATCGCGGTCGCTAATTTCAGTAAACCACTTACTTTGATCTAAATTTGCCATAGTTACTATTACACTTTTTTAGGTTGAGTATGAAAAAGGGGCAATTCTGCCAGTGCTTGGCGTTTTGCTCAATGACATTTTAACTGATTTGACGAATAAAGTTAGTTAGGAGTGAGTGAAAGTTCAATTTTTGTTAGCCTAGTGGATAGTGACGTATTAAAATGCGCCTTTATACCTAATTGACTAAAGAAGAGTTGCCATGACCTGGGGTTTAGAAACAGCACGCGCCACTTATAACGTTGCTCATTGGAGCGATGGTTATTTTGATATTAACGCACAAGGCGAACTGGTGGCTTACCCAGATGGCGACCAAACAAAACCGGCCATTTCTTTAACGCAATTAACTGAGCAGTTTAAGCAACAAGGTTTAACGTTGCCGGTTTTAGTACGCTTTACTGATATTTTAAAAAATCGTGTAGACACACTTACTAACGCGTTTACGCAAGCGCGAGCAAATCGTGAATATAACGGAAAATACACCTGTGTTTACCCAATAAAAGTAAATCAGCAACGTTCTGTAGTAAGTAAGCTATTAGTGCATCCAAGCGGGCTTGTTGGCCTAGAAGCAGGCTCAAAGCCAGAACTTATGGCTATTTTGGGCGTAGCAAAAGAGCCAATTACTATTGTGTGTAACGGCTATAAAGACAGTGAGTTTTTACGCTTAGCATGTATTGGTCAAGCAATGGGCCACAGCGTAAAAATTGTGGTAGAGAAGCTTTCAGAACTAACCACACTACTTGAAGAAATAGACAACCTAGGCATAGAACCTGCTATTGGTATTCGTATTCGCCTAAACTCAGTAGGCAAAGGCAAGTGGCAAAACACGGGCGGCGAAAAAGGCAAGTTTGGTTTAACGGCAGGCCAAGTACTAAGTGCAGTTGAAGTGCTTAAAAAGCATAATAAGCTGCACTTAATGCAAATGGTGCATTTTCATATTGGTTCTCAAATTGCCAACATTCGTGATATTCACCGTGCTTTGCGTGAATGTGCACGCCACTTTGCTGAGCTTACGCAATTAAATGTACCGTTAAATACCGTTGATGTGGGTGGCGGCTTAGGCGTTGATTACGAGGGCTCTGGCTCACGCAGTGCGTGTTCAATGAACTACACCGTAGAAGAGTACGCGCGTAATGTAGTGAATGCATTTGCAGAGGTGTGCGATCAGCATAACCTTACGCATCCGGCCATTATCACCGAATCGGGGCGCGCTTTAACCGCTCACCATGCGGTATTAATTACCGATGTAATTGACGTAGAAAAAGCGCCCAATCATTTAAATCCAGAGCCACCGCTTGAAAATAGCGCGTTAGTGCTTGATGAAATGTGGCAGTGTTTACAGCGTTTAAACCCGCGTATGGCACTTGAGATTTATCACGACGCTATGCACTTATTTAGCGAAGCGCACGATCAGTACGTGCATGGCTTAGTAAGCATGCTAGAGTGGGCGAAAATAGAGCAGCTTTACTTTACTATTTTACATCGTGTACGTGCATCGCTTAGTAATAACGCGCGCGCGCACCGTGAAGTCCTCGACGATTTAAACGAAAAGCTTGCCGATAAACTCTTTGTTAACTTTTCATTATTTCAGTCATTGCCTGATGTATGGGGTATTCAGCAGTTGTTTCCGGTTATGCCAATCGAAAACTTAACTCAACCATTGACTCAGCGCGCGATTATTCAAGATATTACCTGTGACTCTGACGGGCAAATCCGTGAATACGTTGAAGGTGCTGGTATCGAAACTAGCTTACCCATTCCAGAATATAAACATGGCGAGCAATACCATATTGCGATGTTTATGGTGGGTGCATATCAAGAAATTTTAGGCGATTTACATAACCTATTTGGTGACACTGATTCAGTGCATGTAGAGCTTAACGATGAAGGTTATGTGTTAACCAATGCTATAAAAGGTGATAGCGTTAAGGATGTATTAAAGTTTGTTGACTATGATAGCGCCATTTTAGCTGACAACTTTGCGTACCAAGTTAATAAGCTTGATGTATCAGCGCAGTGTAAAGAAGGTTACTTAGCTGAGCTTAATGCAGGCCTTGAAGGCTATACCTATTTTGAAGATTAATTTGTAAGCAACTGAAAGCGCAGTATTAGTGGCTGCGCAATGTTTAAAGGAATGGAAGTAATGTCAGTTATTCGCGGTGTATTTAGTATTATTTTTTACACAATAAACACACTTTTTTGGTTTGTGCCTATTTTTATTTGTGGGCTTATAAAGCTTATACCTATTAAGCCTCTACAAAAGATTATGAGCTGGGCTGCAAAGCAATTTGCAACTATTTGGGTGACCTTTAATAGCTTAAATCAAAAGTTATTTAC
This sequence comes from Pseudoalteromonas sp. SR45-1, assembly GCF_014163655.1. Lineage (NCBI taxonomy): Bacteria > Pseudomonadati > Pseudomonadota > Gammaproteobacteria > Alteromonadales > Pseudoalteromonadaceae > Pseudoalteromonas > Pseudoalteromonas sp. SR45-1. Next base: position 24,358 of record NZ_JACJDR010000022.1, read on the forward strand.
GCCAACTAAACTTAATGTAACTGGCCTTGAAGACCTTAAGTTAAAGGATTGGTACCTAGTAATTGCAAATCACCAAAGCTGGGTCGATATTTTAGTATTGCAGCGCGTGTTTAACCGTAAAATTCCATTTTTAAACTTCTTTTTGAAAAAAGAGCTTATTTACGTGCCTATTCTAGGTTTGTGTTGGTGGGCGCTTGATTTTCCGTTTATGACTCGCACGAGTAAAAGCCAATTAAAAAAGAACCCAAAGCTGCGTGGCAAAGACTTAGAAACCACGCGTAAAGCCTGCGAAAAATTTAAAGAGATGCCAGTAAGTGTGGTTAACTTTGTAGAAGGCACTCGTTTTACTACACAAAAGCACGCGCGCCAAAATAGCCCGTTTCCACACTTATTAAAACCAAAAGCGGGCGGTATTGCTTTTGTAATGCAAGCGATGGGCGAGCAAATTACTAAAGTGGTTAACGTTACCATTCATTACCCTGATGGCATTCCTACATTCATGGATTTTGCAGGTGGTAAGGTAAAAAATATCAACGTACACGTGGATGTAAGGCCTGTAAGCGAAGAGCTTATTGGTGACTACACCGGCGATTCTGAATTTAGAGTACGCTTTCAAAGCGAGCTAAATCGTTTATGGGAAAATAAAGAGCAAACATTACAATCGCTCGAAAATCACCCCAAATAAAAGGCAAAAATATGAGCTTACAGTTATGCTAAAAAAGTGGTTACCAAATTGGCTTAACGGCTTAATTGTGGGCTGCGTATTGTTTTCTAATGTAATGCTTTTTGGCTCACTAGTATTTGTACTAGGGCTTATTAAGTTATTACTGCCTTTGTCTGTTGTTAACTCTTTATTGCACAGCGCTTATCGAGGGTGGTGTAATGGCAATCGGTTTGGCTTGTGGCTAGGTTGTCCTAATATTGTGGTTGATATAAGTGGCGACTTAAACTCAAAAAGTTGGTATTTACTTATATGTAATCACACGAGTTGGTTAGATATAACCGTGCTTAGCTCATTACATGCATTACCAGCCCCTAAGTTTTTTTTAAAAGATGAATTAAAATACGTGCCTTTTATTGGCACTGGTGCGTGGGCTATGGGTATGCCGTTTATGAAACGGGTAAGCAAAGCACAGCTTGCTAAAAACCCAAAGTTGAAAGGGTTGGATGTAGAGCGCACAAAGCACAGCTGTCGCAATTTTCGTCACTATCCTACTACCATCGTTAATTTTGTTGAAGGCACACGCTTTACGCCAGCTAAGCATAATCTGCAGCAAAGTCCTTTTAAGCACTTATTAAAACCCAAAGCGGGTGGCATTGCTTTTGCGCTTGAAGTGCTAGCCAACCAATTTGATGCCATGCTAAATACAAGTTTAGTGTATAGCGGTAAAACAAATCACGTTTGTCGGAACTTACTCAAAGGCGAGCTAGATTCTATTTATGTTTCAATAGACGTAACGCCCATTAATGACAATATGCAGGGCAGCTATCAAACCGATGACGTATTTAAAGCTAATTTTCAACATTATGTGAATGAGCTATGGGTTGCGAAAGATCAGCAGCTTGCCGATATTTATGCTCAACAAGATTTACCTGAACCACAAATCAGTAAGGAAATTGAAACACTATGACCAACACCCACCTACAGGAGTTAATAGCTCCTTGGTTTGAAAAAGTACCCGATGCGGATTTTCTTAGTTCTATTACCGCAGTTTCAATAGGGATTTTTTCTTTATTAATTGTTTACTTATTTACTCGTAGGTTAATGTTACCAGGCATTCAAAAAGTGGTAACTAAGCTTTCGCCTCAACGTATTGGTTCGTTGTCGCCTATGCTTAATAAGCTTAATAGACGTATTGCAGGTATGCTTTGCTGCGTATTATTTTTGGCGACCTTTGACAGTGTTTATCCGGTTAATGAGCTGACCGCTGAAATTTTGAAAACGGTTGGCCAAGCCATACTAATTATTCATGTAGGTTTTATTTTTAGCAGTATTGTAAGTATTGCGGGTTCTATTTATAACCAATTGGAGTTTGCACGCGAAGTCCCTATTCAGGGCTTAATTCAGGTTGTTAAGCTAATCACCTTTATTGTGTGTGCTATTTTAATTGTAAGTATTTTCCTTGAGAAGTCACCCACTTATATTCTCTCTGGCTTTGGTGCTATTGCTGCTGTTACGTTATTAGTATTTAAAGACACTATTTTAGGCTTTGTAGCTAGTATTCAAATCGCAGCAAATCGCCTAGTAACCTATGGTGATTGGATTCAAGTAGAAAACTACGGCGCCGATGGTGAAGTAATTGATTTGGGTTTAAACACTGTGAAAGTACGTAACTGGGATAACACCATAACAACTATTCCAACTTATATGCTAGTTGCGGGTTCGTTTAAAAACTGGCGCGGTATGCAAGAGTCGGGCGGTAGACGTATTAAACGTTCACTTAATATAGATATGCACAGTATTTGTTTAGTAAGTGATGGATTTAGAAAGCAAATAGATGCGGCTATTCCGCTTCATGACTATATCCGAGTGACGACATTACCCGCTCAAGTTTCTAATTTAGGGCTGTTTCGTCGTTATGCTGAGGGCTATTTAAAGCAGCACAGTAAAATTAATACGTCGCTTACGTTAATGGTACGAGAGCTACAACCAATGAACCACGGGTTACCGATTGAGTTTTATTGCTTTAGTGAAGACAAACGCTGGATTTCGTACGAGCATCTACAAGCCGAAATAATGGACCATTTACTTGCAGTATTGCCAGTGTTTGGGCTTAGGGCATATCAAAGTGTTAGTGGGCAATTAAGCCCTCCTAACGAGCAACAAACAGATAAGCCAACATTTAGAGTGATGGCAAATAGTGCTGCAAAAGACCCACAGCAATAAATAAAGCTAAGAGCCACCAAATAGGTGGCTTTTTAAATCGCAGCCATGCAAATGTAATTATTACTAACGCAACCTGCCAAAGGTTATGCACAGCCGATGTCCAAATTGGTGAATACAATGCGGCCGCTAAAAAACCGACTACCGCTGCATTAAGCGCCGCTATTGAACTTGCAAAACGTGGCTTACTTGCCAAATTAATCCAACTCTTCTGAAGCGCCAGTATAAGTAAAAAACCAGGCATAAATATAAGCAGTGTAGCTATAAGGGCACCCACTAAAGGCTGCTCAGTAGTAAGTTGTGCGCCTAAGTAAGTAGCAATAGTAAACATTGGCCCTGGCACTGCCTGTGCACTCGCGTAAGCACTTAAAAACTGATCATCACTCAATGCTGGTACGCCAGCTTGAAGTACCGGCAGTACTACGTGTCCGCCGCCAAACACCATTGCACCCGCTTGGTAAAAAGGGGTAAACAAAGCAAACTCATGTCCTAGTGGAATAAAGCTAACCCCAAGTAAGAGCGCAAATAACCCCAGTGCAATCCAATTAATATTACTGTTTTTACTGCTAACATCGTCTGCTACTGTGCCAAGTTTTAATAAAGGCCATATAGCACCTACTGTTGCAGCAGTGATTAAAATCGCTATTTGAGTTCCCATCATTGGAAATAACACCAAGGCAAGTGTACTCATTATCGCAAGTAACTTAAGCGCACCACTTGTACAAAAGCTTTTAGCCATACTAAGTGTTGCATCAGCGACTATAACAACGGCAAATAACTTTAAGCCTGCAATAATTGCAAAGTAAACAGCGTCAAACTGATGGGCACTAGCCGCAAGCAGCACCATTATTAAAAACGAAGGCAAGGTAAAGCCTACAAAAGCAGCTATACCACCCAGTACTCCTGCACGCTCAACACCAATAGCAAAACTAACTTGGCTAGAGCCTGGCCCTGGTAATGCTTGGCTTAAACTAATAAGTTGTGCGTAACGCGTGTTAGTTAGCCAATTTAACGAGTCTACAAAGTGGCGCTTAAAATAGCCTAAATGCGCAGCGGGGCCACCAAAACTCATGCACCCTAGTAAAAAAAATTGTCTAAAAATAGCAATTAACATTGCGCCAATATCCTTTGTAAAATTCATTAAATTGTCACAGCGTAGTATGACATTTTTATTAAAACGGCACATTAGTTTGAGGTCTGTTTAACAATCATGCAAGATGCGCTGCTTTTAACACTCTCTTCATAGTTTGTTCATACATGTATTTGCATACTCTTGCTAAATTCTTAATGAATAGGGTATCACCATGACTTTAACTAAATCACTTTTAAGCGTAACCGTAGTAGCTGTATTACTTTCTGGTTGTGAAATGAATAACACCGGCAAAGGTGCGGCTATTGGCGCAGCAGCGGGTGGCGTATTAGGTAAAGCAACAAGTAACCATAAAGATAAGCGTATTTTTATAGGCGCTGCTATCGGCGCACTAGCTGGCGCTGCAGTGGGTAACTACATGGATAAGCAAGAAGAAGCATTTCGTGATGAACTTGCAGGCTCTGGTGTTGAAGTTGTACGTGAAGGAGATAACTTGCGTTTAGTTATGCCATCTAATATTACGTTTGCGACCGACCAATCTTATATTTCGTCTGGCTTTAACGATACCTTAGATGCTATTGCTAAAGTGATGAACAAATACGAAAAAACGTACCTAAGTATTGAAGGCCACACAGATAGCACAGGTAAAGACAGCTACAACATGAACCTATCGCGTGAACGTGCTCAAAGCGTTAAAAACTACTTAGTGAACCAGCAAATCATGGCTGAGCGTGTAAGTACTATGGGTTATGGCGAAACACGTCCAATTGCGACTAACGATAGTGCAAATGGCCGTGCTCAAAACCGCCGTGTAGAAATTCAAATAGTACCAAACACTGAAGAATAATTAGTCTTTATTAAACTGTAATTCACACAGTTTTTGATACAACGGGTTACTTGCTACTAATTCTTGGTGGGTACCCGTTGCTATAATCTCTCCATTTTCCATTACCACAATCACATCGGCATGTTTAACCGTTGCTAGTCTATGGGCAATAATAAGCGTGGTGCGGTTTTGCATTAAATGCTCAAGCGCTGCTTGTACATGGTGCTCACTTTGAGCATCGAGTGCGCTGGTGGCTTCATCAAGAAGGAGTATTTCAGGGTCTTTTAGTATGGCACGCGCAAGCACAATACGTTGCTTTTGCCCACCCGATAACCGCACACCTTGCTCACCTAAAAAACTGTTATAACCTTGCGGTAATTGTTTAATAAATTCATCTGCATGAGCATGTTTGGCAGCGGCATATACTTGCTCGTCACTTGCTTTTGGGTTGCCGTAGCGAATGTTATGCATTACATCGGAGCTAAACAAGATAGGGTTTTGCGCGACCATACCCATTTTACCTCTGAGGGTATTAAGCGATAATTCTTTAATGTTTATATCTTTAAATTTAATGGCTCCGCTAGCCGGATCGTAAAAGCGCTGTAGTAATTCAAATAAGGTTGTTTTACCTGCGCCAGAAGGGCCAACAATAGCCACAGTTTGGCCTTGAAGTATATTTAAACTTATTTTATTAAGTGCGCTTACGTCTGGGCGAGAAGGGTAGTTAAAGCTTATATTCTCAAGCGTAATAGCAGGGCTGTTACTATTTTTTAGTAAGTAACTATCTTGTGGATTTAGTGGGTTTTCTATCTCACTTTTAACAGCAAGTAACTCAAGTAATCTTGCAGCTGCGCCTGCTGCGCGTTGTAGTTCGCCATATACTTCAGCAACGGTTGCCACCGACATTGCTACCATAATAGCGTAAAACACAAAGGCTCCTAGCTCACCGCCAGTCATGGTACCTGCTAATACGTCGCTGCCGCCGACCCACAGCATTGCGCTAATAGCGCTAAAAGTTAAAAATATTACCGCTGCAATTAAAAACGAACGTTGCTTAATGCGGCTTTTAGCCACATTAAAGGCTTTTTCGGTTTCAAGTGCAAAAGCGTGCTGCTCTTGCTCTTCGTGGCTATAGCTTTGCACAACTTTAATATTTTGAATGATCTCGCCGGCATAGGTGCTTATATCGGCTATGGCATCTTGGCTGGAGCTTGCAAGTTTGCGCACCTTTTTACCAAATATCATCATAGGAACAAGTACCAACGGCACACAAGCAACAACCACTAAAGTAAGTTTTAAATTAGTAAACAACAGCATAGCAAGTCCACCAACCAGCATAAGTACACTGCGCAACGCCATAGAAAATGATGAACCAATAATTGATTGCAGTAATGTAGTGTCGGTTGTTAAACGCGACATAAGCTCGCCACTGCGGTTTTCTTCAAAGTAGCTTGGGTGCAAAGTAACAATGCGATTAAACACGGCTTTGCGAATATCGTTACTGACTCGCTCGCCAATCCACGACATTAAATAAAAGCGGCTAAAGGTGCCTACAGCCAATAAACTAATTAAACCAATAAGCACCAATACAGCTTGTTGTAGCTGATCTTTAGAGCCAGCTATAAAGCCATGATCTATGACAAACTTAACCCCTTGCCCTAAGGATAAGTTAACACCTGCTGTTACTAACAGGGCAGCAAGCGCCGCTACTACCATCCATTTATACGGTTTAATAAAAGCAAAAATAGGTAATAAACTACTAAAAGCGGCTTTTTCGGGCTTAGGGCTTGTTTTTGACATAGTGGATTCTTTTTAAAGGTTAAGGTATAGATATGGCACTAAGATAATAAAAATCAATACTATTAAATATTAGCCAATAAGGAAACGTTATGACTACTGCAACCGTAAGTGGAGAATTTAATGTAAATCTAGCCCCAATTGAAGGTTACGCAAGCGGCCAAAACGGCGTTAATTTAGGGCGTATGTCGATAGATAAAACATTTAAAGGTAGCTTAAATGCCACCAGCCAAGGCGAAATGCTAAGCGCCATGACACCCACACAAGGCAGTGCCGGTTATGTTGCCATAGAGCAAGTAATAGGCGAGCTTGACGGCAAAAAAGGCAGTTTTGTACTGCAGCATTTTGGCACTATGGATAAAGGCCAAGACAGCCTAATTTTAAATGTAATTCCCGATTCAGGCACTCATGAGCTAGAAGGGTTAACGGGCAGTATGAAAATACGTATTGAGCAAGGGATTCACTACTACGATTTTGAATACACCTTATAAGATACACAAGGATTAAAATGCAAAAAGTAATCGAATTTAGAAAGACCCGTTTTTTGGGTGGGGTAGATATAGTCGCACTGAATGACCGCATACAGGAATTAAACCAAGATGGCTGGAAAGTAATAAACGCAGTGCCATTGACAGGTTTTTATGGCCAAGTGCATGGTTATACTTTGTTTATTGAAACTGACGAGCTTTAAATGACATTTACAGTATGGTTAAGCCTAGCGGCTATTTGTATGATGGGCGCAATGTCGCCAGGACCAAGTTTAGCGGTGGTTTTAAAGCACTCACTTAACGGCAGTATGAAAAACGGTATGCTTGCCGCGCTCAGTCATGGTACTGGCGTTGGCTTGTATGCTGGTGCATCGTTATTAGGGTTAGGCGCTTTAATGACGCAGTTTCCAACTGTTTATCAAATACTCGTTTACTTAGGTGCGGCCTATTTGGCGTATTTAGGTATAAAAATATTGCTAGCAAAACCCAGCAATAACGAACTTGAAGTACAAAAAAGTGAGGTAAGTGCAGCTAAAGCATTACAAGATGGTTTTGCCATTGCTTTTTTGAACCCCAAGCTCGCTATTTTCTTTTTAGCCTTGTTCTCACAGTTTATTGACCCTCAGCTACTTACTTTAAGTGTGGGCATGATTATGTGTTTAACGGTGTTTGTCATTGATACCGGCTGGTATTTGCTGGTGGCATTATTGACCGAGGTTTCTAAAACCCGCTTTGGCTTTACTAAGCAAAACCCATGGCTTGATAAAATACTGGGTGTTGTGTTTATTGCTCTTGCTATAAAAGTTGTTATTAGCTTGTAAGATTGAGTAGAGATTATTGAAGCTTGCAGAGTGTATTTTTAGTTATATAGATAAAGGATTAAAACAATGACAAAACATATTTTAAAAAGTGCATCTTTCGACCCGAAGGTTCAGCAATACTGGATGCTAATGGCCGCTTTTTTTAGTGTACTAGCGCTGGTGACTATTCCGTTGTTACCCATTGTCTTGGCGATTGTATGGCTAGTGGGCGGACGAATACTCGCAGCTATGTCAGCTGACTTATTACCACAAAAATTGGTAGTTAAACGTGGCATATTATTTAAAGAAGAAAAATCTATTCCGCTTGAAAAAATAACAGATGTAGGGTTAAGCCAAGGGCCGCTCATGCGAATCTTTGGATTATATCGGTTAAGCTTTGAAACTGCAGGGCAGTCAGGAAATGGTGCATTGGTGTCATTACTTGGTGTTGAAAATGCCAGTGAGTTTAGAGAGGCGATACTTGAGCAAAAAGATGTATTGGCAAACCAAGGTAAAGCGTCGCAGCAGGCAACAGAGCAAAGTGAGAAAGAGCTACTGAGATCACTTACTTATAGTGTTAAAAATATTGAGCAGATGCTACTTGTTTTACTTGATGAAAGGCAGCAAAAGTAGCCTGTTTTAAAATTGTAAAGCTTATAAGGATATTTTTATGAATACGGAAATAGAAAATATATTTAATAATTATCCTGAGATAGCAAAAAGTAAGCTTATAAAATTACGAGAGTTAATTTATACCGTAGCACAAGAGCAAAACTTAGGAGCTGTTGAAGAGTCTTTAAAGTGGGGAGAGCCAAGTTATAACACAATAAATGGCAGCCCCATTCGCGTAGGCTTTAAGGGCTCCTCGTGTTATTTGTTTTTTCATTGCCAATCAAAGCTAGTAAGCACATTTAGAGAGTTGTATTCCCACACTCTCACTTTCGAAGGTAACCGGGCAATTGTATTAAATAGTGAAAAGCCATTACCAGAATATCCAGTTAAAGAGTGTATTAAATTAGCACTGACTTATCACAAAGTTAAACGCCTACCTTTACTAGGCGCATCATTATAAGTATTCAGTTGATGTTTAAAACACACTACATATTTGGTTTGCGTCACAGGTAATAACGGTTACGTTTTCATAACCCACACGCGTTAACGCTTCTGCTCCCAACGTTGCGCGCGCACCACTTGCGCAGTGCACGTAAATAGGGCGAGCTGCGTCTTTTTCTATTTCCATCAGTTTCATCTCGAGTAACCCACGCGGAATATTTATAGCGCCGGCAGCCGATTTTGTCGCGTGCTCTGCAGGTTCTCGCACATCAATAAGTAAACCTTTATTTTGTTCAAGCTCGAGTTTTGCTTGCGCTGCATCAATACGGCGTTGGTTAGGTGTGATAATTTTTAGTAAATCAGGAATTGAAGTAAGCATTAGTCTGTAAATCCTCTTTTGCGCAAAAAAGTCATTAATGGGCACCATTTAGTGTAGGCGGATTGCACTAAGTTAATACCAATAAATAACGTTAAAAATTGAAAGTTACTATCAACAAAGTAGCTTAGCAGTACTGAAATTGTAACAACATAGTCCCTAATTAAAGCGAATGACATTAATATTAGTAAGGTCTAATATTAATTATATTAGAACTTGCTAATGTAAAAGTCTATAATTAAAACACGCAAAATAATTAAGTATCACAATGAATATTGAACAACTTGCAGAAAACGCCCAGCAGGCAGAGCAGTTTTTAAAATTAATGGCAAATAAAAACCGTTTAATGATTTTATGCAGTTTATTACAAGGTGAACAAAGTGTAGGTGAGTTAAATCAAAATGTACCTTTAGCACAGTCAGCGTTATCTCAGCATTTAGCAAGTTTACGCAAGGCGGATATGGTTGCTACTCGCAGAGAAGGGCACACTATTTATTACTCATTGACCGATCCAAAAGTTGAGTCGATCATTGCTTTGCTATATGAGTGGTTTTGCCGACAAGAAAATACTAAATAAACGTAGCTATTTCATCGAGTGATTTTTTATCCAGTGCATGAGCAGGTATTGTTGCATCATCACTTGGGTAGCCTGTAATAAGTAGCATGTATGGGCGTTCGTTATCTTTATCGCGATTACATATGTCGGTTAAAAAACTCATTGGCTTTGGAGTATGAGTAAGGGTTGCCAAACCACTGCGGTGCAAAGCTTGAATTAAAAAGCCGGTAGCTAAGCCAACAGACTCATGCACATAATAATTCGTATTTTTATCATCGCTGCTTACGCCGCCCTTTTTTTGACTAAATACAGCTATAAGCCAAGGTGCATGCTCTAAATAAGGTTTATTGGCGTCGGTACCTAACGGTTTTAGCGCATCTAACCATTCTTCACCTGCTCTGCCTTCGTAAAAAGAACGCTCTAATTTTTCTGCGGCTTCTCTTATTTGTTTTTTTACATCGCTACTGTTTATAGCCACAAAATGCCAAGGCTGATGATTCGCTCCACTTGGTGCTGTGCCAGCTGCTTTTATACATGCTTCAATAATATTTTTTGGTACTGGGCGATCGCTAAAGCTGCGAATGCTATGGCGGCGTTGGCTGGTTTGTAAAAACTCGTTAGCACGATTTAGCATTTCTTCATGTGGATATTTTATAAAGTCATTTAACGGCTGGCTTTGGTGATCTTGCATGGCTTTTCGTTTCTTATAAAAAGTATATGTGGTTTTTATACCGAGTGAATACAGTGCAGGCAAGTGTTATGAGTTTAAATTATGTTTATTTGTTGTTACAAATTTAACCAGCAAGTAACTTATGTTCCTATTTTCCTTGTGGTATAAAACATTATAAAAATAATTACTCATATTCAAGGAAGTAAAAATGCTATCAATAACAGGGTTATCTAAAACCTACGATAATGGCGTACATGCACTACAAGGTGTTGATTTATCTATCGGCAAAGGGATGTTTGGATTACTTGGGCCAAATGGCGCAGGTAAATCATCGCTAATGCGTACCATTGCAACACTGCAGTCGGCTGATTCGGGTTCAATCACTTTTGATGGTATTGATGTTTTTAAAGACCCACAGGCTCTGCGCCAACGTTTGGGTTATCTACCGCAAGATTTTGGTGTGTACCCGCGTGTTAGTGCTTACGACTTACTGGACCATATGGCTGTTTTAAAGGGAATTCATAATAAAGCAGAGCGTAAAGAGTCGGTTGAAGGCTTGCTTGCACATACTAATTTATATCAACATCGCTCAAAAGCGGTAAGTGGCTTTTCGGGCGGTATGCGCCAGCGTTTTGGTATTGCACAAGCCTTACTAGGCGACCCCGACTTACTTATCGTTGATGAACCTACCGCAGGGCTAGATCCTGAAGAGCGAAATCGCTTTCATAACTTGTTAGTAAGCTTAGGCGAGCAAAAAGTCGTTATATTATCGACCCACATTGTTGAAGATGTAGCAGAGCTTTGCCCAAACATGGCGGTGCTGGCAGGCGGTAAAATACTATTAGAGGGCAATCCAATTGCCCTTACCGATAAACTCCAAGGCCAAATTTGGCGCAAAGCCATGAGCCAAGAAGAAGCGCTAGAGCTTGAACCGCAGCTGCCTGTTATTTCAAAACGCTTATTTGCTGGGCAAACCATATTACATGTATTAGCCAATGAAGCCCCTGAAGGTTTTGAGCTCAGCAGTGCAAACCTAGAAGATGTGTATTTTTCTACGTTGCTTAATCATCGTAACAGCCAAGTAGCATAAGGGGGCGCTATGTTTTTTAATATGCTAGCGTTTGAGCTGCGCTATTTTATGCGTCAGCCTTCGTTTTATGTGACCTCATTAATATTCTTTTTTATGGCGTTTTTTATAAGCTCCAGTAGTAAGTTTCCGTTAGGTGGGGCGAATGTTCATATGAACTCGCCTTATACCATTATGGTTTTAACGGTTACCTTTTGTACGCTTGCTATGTTTTTAGTGGTTAACTTTGTTGCAAGCTCAGCGATTCGCAACAGCGAGACCAAAATGGATGAGCTGGTGTTTAGTAAGCCCGTTAACCCGCTTGCTTATCAATCAGGGCGTTTTTTTGGTTCTTACTTAGTTGTACTTATTGTGTTTTTAAGCGTGCCACTAGGCGTATTTTTGGGATCTCAATTTGGCTTGTTGGTTGGCTGGCTCGATAGCGAGCTAGTAGGCCCCAATAAGTTTATATATTACGCAGCGCCTTTTTTATATTTAGCAGTGCCAAGCTTATTGGTCCTCAGTGCTATTTTTAATAGTGTGGCGGTCTATTTTAAAACCATGATGGCGGTATATGTAACGGCCGTGGTGGTTTATATAACCTACCAATTGGCGAGTATCTATTTTGACGATTTAGCGTTTAGAAATATTGTTGTTTACGCAGACCCATTTGGCACAGGGTCGTTAATTGACTTAACCCGTTACTGGACTGTAAGTGATAAAAATACTGAAGTGTTAACGCTTTCGGGCGATTTTTTAATTAACCGTATTTTATGGGTAGCAATAAGTTTAGCGATGTTTTTTGGCCTCGGAAAGTTAGGTAATCGCGTAGTCACTAAAAAACAGAAAAAGCAATTTGCTGTCTCAACGTTTGTAAAAAACAAACAAGCAGCACTTATTAGCAGCGCTAAAAATTACAAGTCAAAAGGGGTAAATACGAAATCGCAATTAGTAATGCGCAGCTTATTTGAACTTAAGCAAGTTATATTAAGTGCCCCTTTTATGATTTTAGCGGGTGTCAGTATTACTATGTTACTCGCACCACTTTTTGCACCTATTGGCGCATATGGCACAACGGATTGGCCGCTCACACAAAACATGGTGGGCATTATTCAAAACTCCTCCGCTTTGTTTATGTTTATCATTATTGCTTATTACAGCGCAGAGCTGGTTTGGCGAGAACGCCAAAGTGGTATGGGTGATATTGTTGACAGTTTCCCGGTGCATAACAGTGTGTTTTGGGTATCTAAAATTATTGCGTTAATCACTGCAGTTTGTGGCCTTTATTTAGTAGGCATGATGTTTACCATTGCAGTGCAGCTATTTAAGGGGCAATTTAACCTAGAGCTTGGTCAGTACTTATTTAGGTTGGGTTACCTTACATTACTGCCTTTAATTATGATGGCTATATTGGCGTTCTTTTTACAAATAATTAGCCCTAATAAATACATAGGTATGGGTTTATTTATTCTGTATTACATTGCTCAAATGGTAATGGGTGCTTACGGGTTTGAGCATCATATGTATCATTTTTCTCAAAGCAGTAGCGTACCGTATTCTGATATAAATGGTTATGGACATTTTTTACAAGGTGCGCATTGGTATACCCTATATTGGGGGGCATTGAGTGTGTTTTTAGCTATTGTAGGGTTTGCTTTATGGCATCGCGGCCCGTCGCAATCATTGCGTACTCGTTTATCTTTAGTGCGTTACAACATGTCTTTAAAAGGCCAGATTGCAGCCGTTATAAGTTTATTGGTATTTGTGGGCGCGGGTTATAACATTTATTACAACACCCGTGTAATCAACGAGTTTGTAACAAGTGATGATAACGAAGCGCTACAAGTAAGGTATGAGCAAGAGTTTTCACAATACAAAGACTTGCCACTGCCTATAATAACTGATGTTGACTTACACATTGATATTTATCCTAAAAAGCGTGCTTTAAATGCCGTGGCTAAAATTAAGTTTACCAATACCGCAAACGAGCCAATAACCCGTGTGTTAATCAACGAGCCTAGCCAATCTAAAAGCTGGGATGTAAAAATGGCGGGCGGAAAAATAGTAGAGCGTTTAACCGATTTTGGCATGGTATGGTTTGAGTTTGAACAACCGCTAATGCCCAATGAAGTACGAGAAGGCGAGCTCTCAGTTTCTCGTGAACACGACGGTTTTGTTGATAGAAGATCTGATACTCAACTCGTGCACAACGGTACATTTGTAAATAATGGAGAATTATTACCAAATTTTGGTTATCAAAAGTATTTTCAAATTGCCGATAAGTATGAGCGCCGCAAGCACGATTTACCTGAACTTGAGCGCGCACATAAACTAGAAGACAGCCGCTATTATACGCAAAATGAGTTTGGGCCTGCTAATGGATTTATAAACTACAAGGCAACCGTAACCACCGATGAGTCACAATTTGCGATTACTCCAGGTTACTTAAAAAATGAGAGTGTAAAAGATGGACGCCGCACCTTTGTTTATGAAATGGATGCTCCAATTATAAACTTTTACTCTGTGCTTTCGGCAGAGCTTGAAAGTAAAAAGGTTGAGCATAATGGGGTAAATATTGAGGTGTACTACCACAAAGATCATGCATGGAATGTTGACCGCATGATTGAGTCAGTTCAAGACTCAATAGATTACTACACGCAAGCCTTTGGCCCGTATCAGCATAGACAGCTTCGTATTATTGAGTTTCCTAAGTATCGCTCGTTTGCGCAAAGTTTTGCCAATACGGTACCTTACTCAGAAAGTATTGGCTTTATTACAGACTTAAGAGATGAGAGTAAAGTTGACCTACCTTACTATGTAACCGCACATGAAGTTGCACACCAATGGTGGGGGCATCAAGTATCTGGGGCTAATGTAGAAGGCAGTGCCGTTATTTCTGAATCGCTCTCCCAATACAGTGCGCTTATGGTGCTAAAAAAACGCTTTGGCGCCGAGAAGCTTCGTAAATTCTTAAAGTACGAGTTAGATAAATACTTAATGGGCCGTACTGGCGAAGCCTTTGAAGAAATGCCACTATATAAAACGCAGGCTCAACAATACCTTCATTACAATAAAGGCTCAGTTGCGATGATGGCGATTTATGATCGTTTAGGTGAAGTACGCTTAAATGCAGCACTTAAAGCGTTTTTGAATGAGTTTAAATATCAATCAACGCCATATCCAACCACACTTGATTTACTTAGTTATTTAAAGCGAGATGCAACACAAGCTGAACAACGTTTTATTGATGATCAGTTTAAATATATAACGCTTTATGAGCTTGAAATGAAAGAAGTGTCGGTTACTGATGATGTTGATGGCGAAGGTTTTTATACAGTAACACTGAGCGTTGAAGCAACTAAGCAGCATGCCGATGGACAAGGTGAAGAAACTGAGCAGCCGCTCGATGAGCTAATTGATATTGCATTATTTAGCGACGACCCTGAAAACTTACTCGCTGAAGACTTTGTTATTTACTCGCAAAAGCATCAAATAGTATCTGGTACCAATACTATTGAGCTAAAAGTAAAAGAAAAACCATTATTTGCAGGGGTTGATCCTTACATTAAGCTGGTCGACAAAGACAGTAAAAACAACTTAGCTAAGTTTTAAAGTCTATTTATTTACTAACCACTTAAACTGACTACTTTAAAGGCCGCATTTATGCGGCCTTTATGTGTAATAAACTGTATAAAACTTCATAGCGTTTCTACATATTCCCCACAGCTTTTTACGCTAATATTTTATGTTCTCTTATAAAGTTACCTTACTGGTATTTAGTTTATAAGGAAGAGTATGAAACCATTAATTATAGGGGCGATAGCATTAAGCCTCAGTGCTTGTTCTGCGGTAACCATTCAGCCACGGGCAACAGCAAAAATAACGAGCCAAGCTAATTACGAAGATAGCCGCCCATTTTATTTATGGGGATTAGTGGGTGAGCAGCGGGTAGACGTAAAACAAATATGTTCAAATACACCGGTTATTCAAATGCAGTCACAGCAAACGTTTAGTGATGGAGCGCTGAGTTTAATTACGCTTGGAATATACTCGCCTCATACCATTAAAGTGTGGTGCCAAGAGCAAGTACTAGGGGAGGCATTATGAGCATCAAGCTATTTGCAGCCGGTTGCACACTGATTATTTTAACGGGGTGTACAAATATTTACTTTGATAACGGTATGCAGAGCAAAGTAAGCAATAAGACGCTAAAAAGTTCACAGTGGCATCATAATTTTGCACTTGCGTTGTACGAGGGATCAGAGCCGTTAGATTTAACAAAACATTGCCCACAAGGGGAGTGGCAAAGCGTTCATACGTATAAATCGTTTACTAATGGTTTAGCTGAGGTGGTTGTGAATCAAATTGGCCCAGCTTGGTACCCTAAAACAGTAGAAGTACAATGTAATAAGGTACCATTTAAAGCTAAATAATTATTTAAAATAGTTATTCGTAACGCAGTGCATCTATAGGGTTTAGTCTTGCTGCTTTAATAGCAGGGGCTAAACCAAATATAATCCCAATCATTGATGTAAATCCGAACGATAGTATTACAGCCCATACTGGTATATATGCATCAGGCATACTTGGGACTAAAAACGAAATAAGCCCTGCGGCGCCATATCCTATAATGAGTCCTATTAAACCACCAAAAAGTGAAAGCACAACGGCTTCAACTAAAAACTGCAACATAATAAAACCAGGTGTTGCGCCTAGTGCTTTTAATGTACCAATAACACGTGTGCGTTCAGTTACCGACACTAGCATTATGTTCATAACACCAATACCGCCAACAAGTAAGCTAATGCCAACAATACCAGCAGTAATAGCAGTAGCACTGCTGGTAAATTTATCTATTTGGGCACGAGATTTTTCAGCGGTTTCAAATTCAAAGTCGTTTTCATCTTTCTCTTTTAGTTTATGCAGTTGGCGCAATACACGAGTTATTTTTGCAAGCACTTGTTCTTCGTTAGTACCTTCATTTAACCTAAACATAATTTGCACATTAGTTTGTGTACTTCCGCCTTCTAAAGCACTCATGGTACTAATTGGAATATTAATGTAATCGTCTTGGTCAAAACCAAATAAGCTACCTTGTTTTTCAGCAACGCCAATAATTCTAAACCATTCACCACCTAGCTTTATATATTCACCTACTGGGTTTTCAGGAAGGTTTAGCTTTTCTATGATTGAAGGGCCGATAAATGCGACCCTTCTTCGTTTATCATCGTCCTCAGCACGAATAAAACGACCAAGTTCAGGATAAGTACGATACGCTTTTTGATAGTCTTGCTCGGTACCGATAACACGCGATGAATGGCTTTTATTTCCATACTCAGCTCCCCCCGAAAAGCGCCAGGTAAACATTAGGGCAGTTAGCGTTTCAGCTTCTTTTATACGCGACTTTAAAGCTAAAAAATCGTCGTAGGTAAGCTTGGCATTTTTACCAACCATTTCGAGTTCAATACTGGTGTAAGGCTTTATTGTTGTTACATCTGGCGACATATCAGCAAGTTGATCGTTTATTTGCTTTGTAAAACCCTGCATCACTGCAACGACAGTAACTACGGCGGCAACACCAATAATAATGCCCAAACAGGTCAGTGCGCTGCGCATTGCATTAGCTTTAATAGCTGAAAAAGCGGCCTTAGTGCCTTCCATTATCGCAAGAGCTGATTTAAACATGCTGCTTGATTCCTTCATCTTTAGTTACATCACTTACCACTTTACCGTCCACTAAACGAATCACGCGTTGGCAATGATCGGCAATTTCTTGCTCATGTGTTACTAAAATAATAGTGTGACCTTCGTTATGCAGCTCATCAAACAAATCCATAATTTCGCGGGTCGTTTTACTATCAAGATTACCTGTGGGTTCATCTCCTAATAATATATGTGGTTTTGTGACTAAAGCGCGGGCAATAGCAACACGTTGACGTTGCCCGCCCGATAGCTGGCTAGATAAATGATTAACTTTATCACCGAGACCTACCCGCTTTAGTGCTTCTAGAGCTTGTTGCTTGCGCTGTTTACTAGGGATAAAGCGATATACTAAAGGCTGCATTACATTTTCTAGTGCGGTTGCACGTGGTATTAAGTTAAAGCTTTGAAATATAAACCCGACACTTTCATTACGCTGATGAGCAAGCTCTGTCTCGGTCATACTTTTTACTAGTTTATCTTTTAAGTAGTATTCGCCACTGCTGGGTGTATCTAAACAGCCTAATAAGTTCATCAAGGTCGACTTGCCTGAACCAGAAGGTCCTATAATCGCCACGTATTCGTTTTGCATTATATGTACGTTTACATCATCAAGTGCCTTAAATACCTCTGAGCCCATTTTGTATTGTTTATTAATATGCTCTAGCTTGATTACCGCAGACATTAGGCTTCTTCCTTGTCTGCATCTGATTTAAGTTTTACCACATCACCTTCAGTCAGAAGACTTACTGGGCGCGCAGGGCCAATAACTATTTTGTCGCCCTCATTTAAGCCGTCAGTAATGGCTTGCTCTATATCAGATGATATTCCAACAGTTACGGCAATTTTGCTAACGGTGTTATCACTATTTAGTCGCCATACAAATGTTTTATCGTCTTCTTTTTGGATTGCTTCTATTGGAAGTTTTAAACCGTTTTCGGCAATGCTTGTTGCGATCTCTGCTCTACAACTCATTCCTGCATATAGCTGGCGCTCAGTAGTATCGAGTAATACTTTTACTTTAAACGATAAACCTTGAGAGCCGGCTTGGTTTTTAGCTGAAGTACCAATATTGATTACTGTGCCGCTAAATGGTTTATTAGGGTATGCGGCCGCATAAATATTCGCTTTTTGGTTAAGCTTAATGCTCGCAATGTCGGTTTCATCCACACGTAGCTCGGCTAAGATAGCGCTAGGATCGGCTACTAGCATTAAATCAGAGCCAATAATATTAGTAGTACCGGCTATAACGGTTTCACCTTCTTTAATATTTACAGATGCAAGCAAGCCGCTCATTGGAGCTCTAAATACACTTTTACTTAAGCGATCTTGCGCAATTTGTAGTGACGCTTGTGCTTGGTTGTACGACTCTATTCGTGATTCAATATCGATTTTAGCTAGATCGCGTGCGCTTTCAATATTCTCGTAGCTCTCTTGATTACCTAAACCGACATCATATAAGTCTTTTTGTCTTTTAAGTTGGCGCTCTAGGTTAGCAAGGCGTGTTTTATTGTGTTTAATTTCAATTTCTGTGGCGCGAAGGATTGCTTTACTACGGGTAACTTCTGATTCAAAAGCAGTTGTATCAAGGCGCATTAACATATCGCCTTGTTTAACTCCTTGGCCTTCTTGAACAAATATTTTATCTACTCGGCCTGTCACTTCAGAGCGTAATTGCACTTGTGTATTAAAAACTAAATTACCTGAAGCCATTATTGAGTCAGCAATGTCGCCAAGCTCTACTTGAGCAATATTTACTTCGGCTTGTTTTTCATCGCCAGAAATTTGCTTTGACACAATTAGGGCTATAAATGCGCCTACAGCGAGTGTGATGATTATTGCTTTTTTCATTTTATCTATCCGTGAATTAAGTAATGTGGAGCTAGTATCTACCTCCACTTAAGAGTTAACTTGCTGCAATGATTGCCCAAATACCAAAAATAATAATTGAAGGAAGAGCAGAGAATAGGAGTGCTTTGTTAGTTGAAAAATTAGTCCAGCATTTTAAGCCGATCATTCCCAGCGCAATGCTCCAAAAGCTAAATAAATTTATTGATTCTAATAAGCTATAAAAAGGATGGCCAATTTCAAGTCCTATTATTAATTGGTTAATAGATGCGTAGCTAAATACGGCTTGTTGAGATATTTGATCTGTACTTGCACTTAGTACAAGAGCAATTGTTCCTAGGCTTGAAATAACAACTGGCATCATTGTCCAGGTAGCGAATCCATACCAAGCTCCGTAGCTATGTTCTGATTCAGGATCTTGTTTAGCCACAAGCATATAATAAAGTGCCATTAATGCATTCATGATAGCCAGAGCAATTACGCCGCCAAACAAACCAAACCATATTTGGCCTTCTGCATTTTGCTCTATACTTTGGCGAATCATTTTTTGCTCGCCAATCGTCGCATCAATAGTTGATGCTGCTACTTGCTCATTAATCAAAAACTGCATATCAACAGTGGAATAAAAAATATAAATACTCGCCATTGAAACTAAAGACATGACTATAAAAGCAAGCCATGACCAACCTTTGGCGTGTTCAACACCATTGAAAGCTTTACTAGGACTTATATAAATATCGAGTAGGGCGCTAAACGCGTTAGGTGATTTCATTATTATTCCTTTATACCTATTTTATGGCTAGGCAGTTATAAATGCCCAGTGACTAGGTAATAGAATAAAGGAAAATGTATGTATTGTTTTCATTCAATTGTAACGGTTTGTTAACAGGTGTGAGGGGTCTCGTTCAAAAACGAGAAAAGGGCCAAAAGGCCCTTCGTGTCGCAGCAAGTAACACATTCTTTCTTATAAATTAAAGTCTACAGAATAAGCAACGTAAGCTTTAATATCTGAGTCATCCATATCTGTATCAGATAAACCAAAAGTGAAACCATCTTTCGAAATTGATACACCGTAATCTAAGATATTATCATCGCCAATAAAGTCACCAGAGTAGTGGCCTAAGTGAAGTGCCATTTCAGTGCCGTTACTGCCAATAGCAAAACCGTAGTCAGCTGTCAGGTAAAGTGAATCACCAAAGTCTGTACCATCACCACTTGCAGCTGATGTTGCAAGTACTGAAGCACCAAATGTAAAGCCTTCAACACTGATGCTACCGTAAATTTCAGAGAAATCTGCGTCAGCTTCAGAAGCTGCATCTGGGTAAGCGTAATAAATATAGCCAACATCATAGCTAACGCTTTCGTTAATGTCGCCACCAAAGCCTGCATATAAATCAAGCTCATAGGTCATTTCATCTGCCCACGATGCATTTGAAGCCCAAGTACCTGCATAAAAGCCCGATTCATTAGCGTAATCAATACCGCCTGAAATAGCTGCATCGCCCCCAGTTTGCTCTTGACCACGCCATAAGTAGTTTGATGTTGCCGCTGCGTTTGCTGTTACTTCAGCATGTACGGCTGTTGACGTTAAAGATGTTGCGCCCATTAATGCTATAGCACTTATAGCGATGGTTTTTTTTAGTTTTAGCATGTCCATTTCCCGTTATATGATTTTTGCTCGCCAAGGTTTTTATTATGTATTCGGAACCTTTAGGCTGACGGCTTTTTATTGTTTAACTAACGAGATAATTGCACTGTATGTGCCAGCTTCATTATTTTTTATTAAAAATTATTTTTATACATTAAAAACATGAGCTTGTATTTTATAGATTGAGAAGAGAGATGGTATGTAGGAAGATGTTGCGCACACTGCTGGTGCATAAATTAACCTAGCCGCACCATAAAAGTACGGCTAAATTAGAAGTTTTTAGCCAAATATAGTGCGCATAAGGCTAATTGTTTCGTTTACACTACGACCTTTTTGAACTTCACTCACAATTGAATCGCGCTTACTGCGAATGTGCTCAGGAATATCGTCAGCAGCAAGTGCGCGGTCTACTAAAATTTCTGCAGACTCTTTACCTCTACGCTGAGTTTTACCTGTCGTAGTTGTAGTTCGTTTAGGCTTACTTAACAGTTTGATGTAGTTAGAGTTATCTGGTGTTTTTGCATCAGCATAGTGAAAGAAACATGGGATTAGTGCTTTAATAGCAACTAATTGTGCTTCTAACTCATTACTAGGTTTAGCCATTTTGTACCATGACATAGCTTGAATACCTTTTACAATATCTTGCCAGTAACGCTCAAAATCACTATTTTTTAGTTTAGAAACACCAAGGGCACCGCATAATGCATCTAATCGATTGTTTGTGATCGGAGTAAATATATCAGGGCGACGCATTGCAAGCAGTCGTGTTGCAGGCGCAAGTGTTGGTTTTTCATTATTGTCGGTGAATATTTTTGAATAAGCAGCAACAAATTGTTGATATTCGTATTGAGTAATGTCACCTTCAAGTGGAATATTTACTAGTGCATCGTCAAAGGCACCTGGTAAATCGCCAAGCATTTGATGAAAGCTCTTCGCACTTTTTGTTGATGCAAACCATTCAACGTCAAAGTTGTATGTGCTTGGATCAAGTGATGCCATGTGCTTACCGCTAAACGCAAGTAAGTCTTCAGGAATCATATCTTTAAGAGATTGTTCACGAATGCTTTTAATGTAGTCTACTAAGCGAAGCTGTTCATCAAGAGCAATAACGTCTTTGTGTTGTTCTACAAATACACTTACTACAGGCCACGGAGCAATACGTAAAGTTTTAACCTGTAAAAAGCTGATAGCTGAAATAAGCTGATCGTGTAGCTTCTTAAGTACTGGTAATTGCTGCGGCTCTAGTAAATCGTAGTTCATACGATCTCTGCTTGCACTTAGCAATTCGTAACACCAAGGTAAAAAATCATCAGGGTGGTTTTCTACTTTCACGGCCATAAGGTTAAGGCTTAATTCTGAAGATTGCTTCAGAATGTTCTGATAGATTTGATTTTCTTGTTCGCCTAGCGTCATTTTTGACGGTGAAATTAGCAGTTTTTTCATGCCTTGTAGAATCTCCGGTTTAGATATATATTTTTTTGCTGGTCTATTTTAGCGCAATTACGCTAATAACAACAGCGCTGTCCTCCATACGTTGTAATTGAAGTAGCTAAATCGGTGTTTTTGCTAATAGAATGAGACTAACGCTTTAACATGTATCAATCATTTTTATCTAGTACAAAGAGACTTTCAACTGAGGTATTAAAATGCTTTGCTATTTTTAGAGCAATTATTACCGAAGGGGTAAATCGTGCCGTTTCTACTGTACTAATAGTCTTACGTGAAACCGCAATTAGATCAGCCAAGTCTTGTTGAGAAAGGCCTGCTTCTTTGCGGTATTTTGCAATTTTATTTTGCACTTTTGCTCCTAATCTTTGCTTTGCCAAAGAATTGATACGCCGTATATTAAACTCATTACAGCAAGGTAAAATGTAGCCATCATGCTGTGAGATACTTCTAAAGCAAGAGTATCGGAGAGTAAGTACACGCCACCCATACTAAAAAGTAAGCCAAGCACGACATGTTTATAGGCAATAGTGTCGATGGTATTTAAATACTCATCTTTATATGTAAGGTGGTATTTCATTCTCCATGTAAACCCGCCTCTGATCACAAACATAAAGAATGAACCTAAAAAAGCAGCAGTTCCTAAAAACAATAGTGGGGCTGATGTTTGATTAAGCATTGGGTAAACACTAATGATTAATAAAGTGACCCCCATGAATAATGAAAACCATGCATTTTGGCCCATAAATTTTTCTTCACTTTTAATATCGTAATTAGACATAGCTCATTTCCTTTTAAAATTTTTACAATATGTAACCTGTAGGTATCAATGCAACCTTAAGGTTTCATTGGGTCAATATTTATTTGTAACCTAAAGGTATCAAAATGTTTCAGGGGCGATTCAGGATAAGAATGTAATATCTAATAAAAAGCTTTTTTATCAGAACGACAATGATTTTAAGGCTAACACTCGCTATGATAAGAACATTATTTGCACGTTTGAAAGGACGATCATGAAAACCTTACTTAAAATTGTAGGTGTAATACTTTTACTATGTATAGCACTAATTGTTGCCGCACCGTTTTTAATCCCTACTGATACTATTTTTAACAAAGTTTCAGAACAGGTAGAACAAACAACTGGGCGCACTCTTACTATTAAAGGTGATAAAACACTTAGCGTATTCCCTGCATTAAAGTTAGAACTTAACGACGTGCATTTTGCAAATATGGAATCAGGTTCGCGCGCCGATATGGCGAGTATGAAACAGCTTGCTGTACACATACCTTGGTTTTCATTATTTGGTGGTGAGTTTAAATTAGATAAGTTTGTGATAAACGAACCAAATATCCTATTAGAAACCGACAAAAATGGTAAAGCCAATTGGCAGTTGTTTGACGCAGTTGCAGAGCAACCAAAAGAGCAGAGCCAATCAGGTGAAGCGATAAAGCTTCCAGATAACTTTGATATTGAGTTAGGTGAGGTTGCTATTTATGGCGGCACATTTACTTATCTAGATGGTCAAACAGGTGCCAAACAACAAATTAGCGATTTAGAACTCGCTATTTTACTTCCTTCACTTCGTAAAACATTAGAAGTAAAAGGGGGTATTACTTATATGCAAGAGCGTTTTGATCTTGATATAAAATTAGATACTCCTGCTAAAGCAATTGAAGGTGCTACTTTTAATGTTAAACAAACCTTAGATTCTCGTTTAGTTGATTTAACGTTCGAAGGGAGCATAGCTAAGCAAGGCCAAGATATTAAGGGTCAGTTAGCACTAAGCGGTGAGTCTGTTAAAAGTATTGCGAAATGGCAAGGTGTAGAGCTAGACGCTAAAGACAATGCATTTAACGGATTTAGTGTAAACGGTAAAATGCACCTACTAGGTGAGAAATTTAATCTAGAAGATTTAGTTGCGACGTTAGACGCATTAGAAATAAAAGGTAAGAGCGAGCTTAACCTAGGTAAGCGTTTAGCAGTAAATGCTGATATTGATTTAGGTATGCTTGACTTAAACCCGTATCTACCTGAAGCAGTGGCAAAACAAGAAGAGCCAGAAGAGCAAGAAGATAAACCTGCAGAGCCAATAGTATGGGATGACACTAAAATTGATTTAAGTGCATTAAATTCACTAGATGCAAATGTAGTGATTCGTTCAAGTGGATTAAAAGCAAATGATATTAAATTAGGCGCAAATCAATTTACTGTTACTTTAAAAAATAGCGTTGCAAAACTAAGCCTAGATAGCTTTTCTGCTTATGAAGGGTCAGGTAAAGGCGTTATCAATGTAAACGCACAGCAAGTACCTTATAAAATATCAACTAACTTTGACTTAGCTGGAATAGATGCACAGCCTTTATTAACGGATGCGGCAGGTTTTGACAAGCTAATGGGTAAGGGGTCTTTAAATTGGAACCTAAGCACAACTGGCCAAAGTCAAAAGTCGTTTATTGGTGCGCTTAATGGAAAGCTTGGATTTGAGTTTGCTGATGGAGCTGTAAAAGGTGCAAATATAGCTGAGATGGTTCGTAAAGGTAAGGAACTCATTTCAGGTAACTTTGGTGCTGCATCTGAAGGGCTTGATACCGGATTTGAAGAATCTGAGCAAACAGATTTTTCAGCATTAACTGGAAGTTTTAACTTTACTAATGGCGTTGGCAAAAATACCGACCTATCACTTATCAGCCCACTTATTAGAATATCAGGTGAAGGCGACGTTGATTTACCGCAAACAACGGTCAACTATCGTTTGGTTACAGGTATAGTTGGATCTATCGAAGGTCAGGGAACTACCGATGACAGCACTGGCTTTAAAATACCACTACGTATAAAAGGGCCTTTCCACGATGTAGGTATAAAGCTAGATGTTGGTGATGCGCTCAAAGATGAAGCTAAGCAGAAGGTCGATGAGGC
The DNA here is from genome assembly GCF_014163655.1 of Pseudoalteromonas sp. SR45-1. Taxonomy (NCBI): domain Bacteria; kingdom Pseudomonadati; phylum Pseudomonadota; class Gammaproteobacteria; order Alteromonadales; family Pseudoalteromonadaceae; genus Pseudoalteromonas; species Pseudoalteromonas sp. SR45-1. Next base: position 49,523 of record NZ_JACJDR010000022.1, read on the forward strand.
AAAAGAAAAAGCCAAAGACAAAGCAAAAGATAAAATTAAAGATAAATTAAAAGGTTTATTTGGTTAATTTATTACACTTTAAACAAACAAGGCACATTACAGGTGCCTTGTTTGTTTTGTAACCACCTGTAAAATAGCTACATAGCCGTAATTACTCAGCTTTAATTTCCCATCACTCCAAATTAATTAAAAAATAACCTATCGCTACCCCCTCAATGCTGGTACAATTGCCCGCCCTTAAGAGACAACTCGTTTGTTTTTGAGTGGGATTTAATCGAAATGTCTTGATTTTAAACAAATTTAAGACACGTTGTAATTACTACACCGGAGGTCATTAACATGATCCAAATGCAAACTCAGCTGGAAGTTGCTGATAACAGCGGCGCTCGCAAAGTGCAGTGTATAAAAGTCCTTGGTGGTTCTCACCGTCGCTACGCAGCGATTGGCGACATCATTAAAGTTTCTGTAAAAGAAGCTATTCCTCGCGGTAAAGTGAAGAAAGGTGATGTTAAAAACGCGGTAGTTGTGCGTACCAGAAAAGGTGTTCGCCGTCCAGATGGTTCTCTGATCCGTTTTGACAGCAACGCTGCTGTTATCTTAAATGATAACTTACAGCCAATTGGTACACGTATTTTCGGCCCTGTGACTCGCGAACTTCGTAATGATAAGTTCATGAAAATCGTTTCACTAGCCCCAGAAGTACTGTAAGGAGCCAATCATGGCAGCAAAAATACGTCGTGATGACGAAGTAATCGTACTAGCAGGTAAAGACAAAGGTAAGCGCGGAAAAGTGCTTTCAGTTGTTACTGAATCTGGTCGAATCTTTGTCGAAGGCATAAACTTGATCAAGAAACACCAAAAGCCGGTTCCACAATTGAACCAAGCTGGCGGCATTGTTGAGAAAGAAGCATCTATGGATGCATCAAACGTTGCGATCTTCAACTCGGAAACGAGTAAAGCTGATCGTGTAGGTTTCAAGATTGAAGATGGTAAGAAATTACGTATCTTTAAATCTACTGGTAAAACTATCTAATAGTTGGAGTAGAATGATGGCGAAACTGCATGAAGTATATAAAGACAAAGTAGTTGCTGAACTTCAAGAGAAGTTTGGTTTCAGCTCTGTCATGCAAGTCCCTCAGATCGAAAAGATCACATTGAATATGGGCGTGGGCGAAGCCCTAGCTGACAAGAAGATTTTAGATAACGCAGTAGCGGATCTAGCAGCAATCTCTGGTCAGAAACCTTTAATCACTAAAGCACGCAAATCTGTTGCTGGCTTTAAAGTGCGTGAAGGCTACCCGATTGGTTGTAAAGTAACCCTACGCGGCGAGCGTATGTGGGACTTTTTTGAGCGTTTGGTATCAATCGCTATCCCACGTATTCGTGACTTCCGTGGCGTAAGTGCAAAGTCTTTTGATGGACGTGGCAACTACAGCATGGGCGTACGTGAACAAATCATCTTCCCAGAAATCGATTACGATAAAGTAGACCGTGTACGCGGTATGGATATTACTATCACTACTTCTGCGAAATCTGATGAGGAAGGCCGTGCGTTGTTAGAAGCGTTTAACTTCCCATTTAAGAAATAAGGGTAGGGTTATGGCAAAGAATTCTATGAAAGCGCGCGAAGCAAAGCGCACAAAACTAGTTGCTCAGTACGCTGAAAAGCGCGCTGCACTAAAAGCTATCATCAGTGATGTTAACACATCTGAAGATGATCGTTGGGACGCGGTACTTAAGCTACAAGCTTTACCACGTGATTCTAGCCCTGCACGTCAACGTAATCGTTGTAACATTACGGGCCGCCCACATGGTTTCCTTCGCAAATTCGGCATGAGCCGTATTAAAGTTCGCGAAGCAGCTATGCGCGGTGAAATTCCTGGCCTTAAAAAGGCTAGCTGGTAATAGAATCATGGGAGTAAGACTATGAGCTTGCAAGATCCTATCGCGGATTTGTTCACACGAATTCGTAACGGTCAATCAGCGAAGAAAGTATCTGTAACGATGCCAACTTCAAAGCTGAAAGTAGCATTAGCTAAAGTACTAAAAGACGAAGGTTATATCGTAGATTTCGCTGTTAACGGCGAAACTAAACCTGAGCTTTCTATCGAGTTGAAGTACTTCGAAGGCAAAGCTGTAATTGAAAATATCCAGCGTGTAAGTCGCCCTGGTTTACGTATCTATAAGAAACGTGACCAATTACCTAAGGTAATGGGTGGTCTTGGTATCGCTATCGTATCAACTTCTAAAGGCCTAATGACAGACCGCGCAGCACGTAGTGCTGGTGTTGGTGGTGAAATCATTGGTTTTGTAGCTTAATCGGAGGGGAACTATGTCTCGCATAGCAAAGGCACCAATTACTGTTCCTGCCGGTGTAGAAGTTACATTAAAAGGCCAGGAAATCACAGTTAAAGGCAAAAACGGTGAACTTACTCGTACAATCAACAACGCTGTTGAAGTACAAGTAAATGACAACGTTATTACTACTTTACCTCGTGATGGCGTAGCTAATGCATGGGCTCAAGCAGGTACTGCTCGCGCTCTAATCAACAACATGGTTGTTGGTACGCATGAAGGTTACGAGAAGAAACTTCAGTTAGTAGGCGTGGGTTACCGTGCTGCAGCGAAGGGTAAAACATTAGATTTAACTCTTGGCTTCTCACACCCAGTTAATTTCGCAGTTCCTGAAGGAATTACGATTGAAACTCCAAGCCAAACAGAAGTTCTAGTTAAGGGCGTAGACAAGCAGTTAGTTGGTCAAACAGCTGCTAACATTCGTGCATACCGTAAACCTGAGCCTTATAAAGGTAAGGGTGTTCGTTATTCAGATGAGAATGTACGCCGTAAAGAGGCTAAGAAGAAGTAAGGTAAGACGATGGATAAAAAAACAGCTCGTCTACGTCGTGCTAAACGCACTCGTAGAAATTATATTGAACAAGGCACAACGCGTCTTGTTATCCACCGCACGCCACGTCACATATACGCTCAAGTTGTAAATGCTGAGGGTAATGTACTGGCTGCTGCTTCTACTGTTGAAAAGGCTATTAGCGAAACAGTTAAAGGCACCGGTAACGTTGAAGCTGCGCAAGCAGTTGGCAAAGCGGTTGCTGAACGTGCGGCTGACAAAGGCATCGAAAAGATTGCTTTTGATCGCAGTGGCTTTAAATATCACGGCCGTGTGAAGGCGCTAGCTGATGCTGCGCGTGAAGCCGGTTTGCAATTCTAGGAGTAGACTATGGCTAACGTAGAAGCAAAGCAACAACAGCCTGATCTAGCTGAAAAGCTAATCGCGGTGAACCGTGTGTCTAAAGTAGTTAAAGGTGGTCGTATCTTTAGCTTTACTGCACTAACTGTAGTTGGTGACGGCGCAGGTAAAGTAGGTTTTGGTTATGGTAAAGCACGTGAAGTTCCAGCTGCTATTCAAAAAGCAATGGAAAAAGCACGTCGCAACATGATCAATGTAGACCTAAATGGCAATACATTACAGCATCCTGTTAAGGGACGTCATGCTGGCTCACTAGTGTTCATGAAACCAGCCTCTGAAGGTACTGGTATCATCGCAGGTGGTGCTATGCGTGCAGTACTAGAAGTGACTGGTGTTCAGAACGTACTTTCTAAATGTTACGGTTCTACTAACCCAATCAACGTAGTACGTGCAACGATTTCGGCTCTTGAGAATATGAATTCTCCACAGTCAATCGCTGCAAAACGTGGCCTTCGCGTAGACGAAATACTGGGGTAACCATGGCAAATCAAACTGTAAAAGTAACACAAGTAAAAAGCTCTATCGGTCGTTTACCGAAACATAAAGCTACATTACGCGGTCTTGGTTTACGTCGTATCAACCACACTGTTGAGTTAGAAGACACAGCATGTGTACGTGGTATGATAAACAAGGTTTCTTACATGGTTAAGGTAGAGGGTTAATTCGATGCATTTGAATACACTTTCACCTGCTGCAGGTTCAAAAACTGCTCCAAAACGTGTTGGTCGTGGTATCGGTTCTGGTCTAGGTAAGACTGGTGGTCGTGGTCACAAAGGTCAAAAATCACGTTCTGGCGGCAAAGTACGCGTTGGTTTTGAAGGCGGTCAAATGCCTATGCAACGTCGTCTACCTAAATTTGGTTTTACTTCTCGCAAATCTTTAGTATCTGCAGAAATAAACCTTTTTGAAATCGCTAAAGTTGAAGGCGATGTGGTAGACCTAAGCGCGTTACAAGCAGCTGGTCTAGTTAAAAAGAACGTTCTTTTCGTTAAAGTTGTTAAATCTGGCGAAGTTTCACGCGCTGTTACCGTTAAAGGCCTTAAAGCCTCTAAAGGTGCTCGCGAAGCTATTGAAGCTGCCGGAGGCAAGGTAGAAGACTAAGGAAGTACTAATGGCTAAACCAGGTCAAGATACAAAAAGTGCACAAGGTGGACTTTCGGAATTGAAGCGCCGATTACTCTTCGTATTGGGTGCTATCATAATTTACCGTCTAGGTTCATTTGTGCCGATCCCTGGGATTGACGCCGCTGTACTTGCCGATTTCTTCGAGCAACAAAAGGGCACCATTGTTGAAATGTTCAACATGTTCAGTGGTGGTGCACTTGAGCGAGCTTCAGTGTTAGCACTGGGTATTATGCCGTATATCTCGGCTTCGATTATTACGCAACTATTAACGCATATGTATCCTCCGTTTATAGAGCTTAAGAAAGAAGGTGAGCAAGGGCGTAAAAAAATTAGCCAGTACACACGCTATGGCACGCTTGTGCTAGCTACTATTCAATCAATCGGTATTGCTACTAGCTTACCGGGCATGATGGAGGGGTTAGTTGTTAACCCTGGTATGGGTTTCTATTTCACCGCTGTGGTGAGTTTAGTTACTGGTACTATGTTCCTTATGTGGTTGGGTGAACAAATAACAGAGCGCGGTATCGGTAACGGTATCTCTGTTCTAATATTTGTTGGTATTGTAGCTAACTTGCCGTCTGCTATTGGTTCGACAGTCGAAATGGCGCGCCAAGGTGATTTGAATGTTTTTGTACTGTTGATGGTTGCGGTAATCGTATTCGCTGTTACTTATCTTGTAGTGTTTTTCGAACGTGGACAACGTCGTATTGTTGTTAACTACGCTAAACGCCAACAAGGTCGTCAAGTATTTGCTGCCCAAAGCACGCATTTACCACTAAAAGTAAATATGGCGGGTGTTATTCCACCAATCTTCGCTAGCAGTATAATTCTGTTCCCTGGTACAATTGCTAGCTGGTTCGGCCAAGGTGAAGGTCCAGTCGCTGATGTATTACAAGCTGTTGCTACTACGTTGACTCCAGGTCAACCGTTGTACTCGCTTGTTTTAGCTGCGGCTATTATCTTCTTCTGCTTTTTCTACACAGCGTTGGTTTTTAACCCACGTGAAACAGCAGATAACCTTAAGAAATCTGGCGCATTTATCCCAGGTATTCGTCCAGGTGAGCAGACATCTAAATACATTGATAAAGTGATGACACGCCTGACATTGGCAGGTGCTTTGTATATAACCTTTATCTGTCTGGTGCCTGAATTCATGACGATGGCGTGGCAAACGCCATTCTACTTCGGCGGTACATCAGTTTTGATTATCGTTGTAGTAATCATGGACTTTATGGCACAAGTACAGACTCACCTGATGTCTCATCAGTATGATTCTGTGCTGAAAAAAGCGAACCTTAAAGGCTACGGTCGATAAGGTCAGTTTACGGAGTTGAGCAATGAAAGTACGTGCTTCCGTTAAGAAAATATGCCGTAACTGTAAAGTTATTAAACGTGCTGGTGTAGTACGCGTAATTTGCAGTGAGCCTAAGCATAAGCAAAGGCAAGGCTAAGTAAACAGTCGTGCAGGCTGAGTTTTCTCGGCCTGTGTTTTTAGTAGTGATTTGGTCTTCGTTTGAGTATCCTTACGGGCTTTTCAAACTTTTGATTACCAAATTCGAATATAGGAGATGTGTTAGTGGCCCGTATTGCTGGCATTAACGTCCCTGATCATAAACATGCAGTTATTGGTTTAACAGCTATTTATGGCATAGGTAAGACTCGCTCTAAGGCTATCTTAGAAGCGACTGGTATCGCCGAAACCACAAAAATCGGTGAACTTTCAGACGAAATTCTTGACGTACTGCGTGATGCAGTTGGCAAGTACACTGTTGAAGGTGATCTTCGTCGTGAAGTTACTTTAAATATCAAGCGCCTAATGGACCTTGGTTGTTATCGTGGCCTACGTCACCGTCGCTCTTTACCATTACGTGGTCAAAGAACTAAGACTAACGCGCGCACCCGTAAGGGTCCTCGTAAGCCTATTAAGCGATAAGGGGATAGTATTATGGCTAAGACACCAATTCGTCGTAAAAAGGTTAAAAAACAAGTTGCTGATGGTATGGCTCATGTTCATGCGTCTTTCAACAACACTATTGTAACGATTACCGACCGTCAAGGTAATGCACTATCATGGGCTACTGCCGGTGGTTCAGGTTTCCGTGGTTCACGTAAATCTACACCATTTGCTGCTCAGGTTGCTGCAGAGCGTGCAGGTACTGCTGCTCAAGAATACGGTTTAAAAAATCTAGAAGTTTTCATTAAAGGTCCAGGTCCAGGTCGTGAGTCTGCTGTACGTGCTTTGAATGCTGCTGGTTACCGTATTACCAACATTACTGACGTGACGCCAATACCACATAATGGTTGTCGTCCACCGAAGAAACGTCGCGTTTAACAATAGGTTAGGAGAAATAACATGGCAAGATATTTGGGCCCTAAGCTCAAGCTGAGTCGTCGTGAAGGTACTGACCTGTTCCTTAAGAGCGGCGTAAGAGCTATCGACTCTAAGTGTAAACTTGAGACTGCACCTGGTCAGCACGGCGCTCGTAAAGGTCGCTTATCTGATTACGGTTTACAATTACGTGAAAAGCAAAAAGTACGTCGTATCTACGGTGTATTAGAAAAGCAATTCCGTAACTACTACAAAGAAGCTGCTCGCCTTAAAGGCAACACAGGTGAAAACTTGTTACAGCTTTTAGAGCAACGTTTAGACAATGTTGTATATCGCATGGGTTTTGCTAGCACACGTGCAGAAGCACGTCAGTTAGTAAGCCATAAAGCGATTTTAGTTAATGGTCGTGTTGTGAACATTCCTTCATACGTAATTACTCCAGAAGATACTGTTGTAATCCGTGAGAAGTCTAAGACGCAAGCACGTATCATCGCTGCTCTAGAGTTGGCTGAGCAACGTGAAAAGCCGACTTGGGTTGAAGTTGACGGTAAGAAATTGGAAGGCAGCTTTAAGCGTCTACCTGAGCGTTCAGACCTGTCTGCGGACATTAATGAACAACTAATCGTCGAACTTTACTCTAAGTAAAGTTAAGAGTTAAGAGAGGATAAAATGCAGGGTTCTGTTACAGAATTTCTAAAACCAAGGTTAGTCGACATCGACGCTATCAACCCAACGCGTTCTAAAATAGTTTTAGAACCATTAGAGCGTGGCTTTGGCCATACTCTGGGTAATGCTTTACGCCGTATATTACTTTCATCTATGCCTGGATGTGCAGTAACTGAAGTTGAAATCGACGGTGTATTACATGAGTACAGCGCGAAAGAAGGCGTTCAAGAAGACATCATTGAAATACTATTAAACCTTAAAGGTTTAGCAGTAACGTTAGAAGGCAAAGATGAAGTTTTTCTGACCCTGACTAAATCTGGTGTAGGCCCTGTTACTGCGGCTGATATTCAGCACGATGGCGATGTAACAATTGCTAATCCAGATCACGTTATTTGTAATTTAACTACAAATAACAGCGAGATCAGCATGCGTATTCGTGTTGAACGTGGTCGTGGTTATGTGCCGGCATCTAGTCGTTTATCCTCTGATGACGATGAGCGTCCAATTGGTAGATTGTTGCTTGATGCATCATTTAGCCCAGTTGAACGTATTGCGTACTCGGTTGAATCAGCTCGAGTTGAGCAACGTACAGATTTAGACAAGTTAATCATTGATATGGAAACAAACGGCACTTTAGATCCAGAAGAAGCGATCCGCCGTGCGTCTACTATCTTAGCTGAGCAATTAGATGCATTCGTAGATTTACGTGATGTAACTGAGCCAGAAGAGAAAGAAGAGAAGCCAGAATTCGATCCTATTCTACTTCGTCCAGTTGATGATCTTGAATTAACAGTACGCTCAGCAAATTGTTTGAAAGCCGAGCAAATTCAATATATCGGTGATTTAGTTCAGCGCACTGAAGTTGAGCTTCTTAAAACGCCTAATCTAGGTAAGAAGTCTCTAACTGAAATTAAAGACGTGCTAGCTTCACGTGGACTTTCTCTAGGTATGCGCCTAGAAAATTGGCCACCTGCAAGCTTAGCTGAATAATCTAAATCACTATATTAGTTTAGTTAGAAGGATAGGGTCATGCGCCATCGTAAGAGTGGTCGTCAATTAAACCGTAACAGTAGCCATCGTAAAGCGATGTTTAGCAATATGGCAGGTTCTTTGGTGAAACATGAAATCATCAAAACTACTTTGCCAAAAGCGAAAGAGTTACGTCGTGTAATTGAACCTTTAATCACACTGGCTAAGACTGACAGTGTAGCAAATCGCCGTTTAGCGTTTGCTCGCACGCGTGATAATGAAGTTGTTGGTAAATTATTCAGTGAAATCGGTCCACGTAACGCGGATCGTCCAGGTGGTTACACTCGTATTCTTAAGTGTGGCTTCCGTACTGGTGATAATGCACCAATGGCTTATATTGAACTAGTTGGTCGCCCAGCGACTAGCGAAGCAGTTCAAGAAGACGCACAGTCTGCAGAGTAAGTCTTAAAGAAACCTAAAAGCCGAGCTTATGCTCGGCTTTTTCTTGCCTAAAATTTGTCAAACTATATGAACCAGTAATTACCTTCTATTATGTGCATCGACTCATAGATTCTGAATCGATAGGTTGTTTCGACTGCTGTTTTAATAACTTAGCCTAGTTACCTTTACTTACCATTCATCCAAAATAGCCTATCCGGTTTTAGTTAAAGAGTATTTTCACTTTATATAGTGATTTACAATTATTAATAATAGCACTTCGAATTTAACTACCATTAAGCAATCCCTAACGAAGTTTTTAGTGATTAGAGCTGCTCAGAAGATATATGGGGTCGCTCTCTTATCTATATACCGGTACTAAGAACCTCATAGTAAAGCTAACCATTGGGGCCTTAGTAAACTCACTTCTCAAATAAAAATATAGCCCAATGAATTTAAATCTCAGCTTTTGACTATTTCAAATGATTTTAGTAACACGACTCTTAACTTATTGGTTGGCTTTTTGAGCATTGATGATCCAAATATGTCTCTACTGATCACTAGTTACCATAACTTTGACTTTAAATAGCTCTTTAAACCCCTCAATACAGGAGGTTTAGTTGTGTTTTTGAGCGTTTAGCTCAAATACTCAGCGAACAGCACATTATTTCAAGTTTTCTTCAAAAAAGGGTTGATCTGTTTTCGGATCTCCCTATAATGCGACCCCACTGAGACGGGAAACAGCAACGCATAGCGAGGCACGAACTACTCAGGGTGTTAAGTAAAACTTAGATTGAATCTTTTTAGAAAGTTTAAATTTAAGTGTTGACAAAAAAATAGGAAAGCGTAATATGAGCAGCCCTAGCGAGATAAAGTTCAACTTTATAATCGCAACGTTCTTTAACAATATAAAGCAATCATCTGTGTGGGCACTCGTACAGATTGAGTTCTAACAGCCAAGCTATTTAGGTAGCGAGGCAAACAAATTAGAGTCTCAATTGAAAACTGAGTGACCAACAGAATAGTTATTTCGGTAATTATTCGGCACAGTCAATTCAATATCGAAAGATATTAAAAAATTCAGAATTCATTGAGCTGTCGAAAGACATAAAACTTTTTAATTGAAGAGTTTGATCATGGCTCAGATTGAACGCTGGCG